>JBNJHE010000086.1:0-10846 GCA_051748205.1 Bacteroidota bacterium
AATGTTCAATGTTTAATGTTCAATGTTTAATGTTCAATGTTTAATGTTCAATGTTCTTTGTTTCTCTCAGTTTATCAGTATTTTAGTCTCTTCGTTCTCTTAAGTCTCTTCGTTCTCTTAAGTCTCTTAAGTCTCTTAAGTCGCTTCGTTCGCCCTATCGCATCATCGCATCATCGCTTCATCGCCAACTCGCCTCCTCGCCTCCTCGTATTAACGCCATTTAGTCATCCTCATGTGTGTTCCGCCATTGGACGGATCATGCCTCGGTTCACCAGGGTGATTTTCTACTAAAAAAAAGGCTGTCTTTACGGACAGCCTTTTTTATGCTTAGAATTGTTATTTTATTATTTTATCATGAAGAAATCAGCGCGTCGGTTGATGTAGAGTGGCTTGTCAGCCAGAGGTTGTTCCTCACCAATGAATTCAATGGTCAAGCGATTGGCGTCGATATTGAATTGTTCAACCAATTTTTGCTTAGCAGCTTCTGCGCGGCGTTTGCTTAGGTCCTGGTTATATTTATCACTGGCAATTTCACAGGTAGAACCAACAATTTTGAATTTCACATCCTTGTTTTCGTTCATGATTTGAGCTATTCTGGCAAGCTTCTTCATGTTTTCAGGAGTAATATAAGTGCTGTTTAATCCAAAGTATACGGATTCATAAGCGATGTTGGAATTCGGAGTTGAGCTGGACTTCACGTCATCATCAGACTGGCTCATTTCTTTGATTTGTTCATCTGTTAAGCCTATGGTTTCTCCGTTATGGTTAACAACAGCACCTGGTTCGGTATTGGGTTCTTTGTCATAGCTGTCGGAGATGCCGTCATTGTCAGAATCGGGTCCGTTCCAGCGTTCAGCCAGTTGATCTACTTTTTCATCTACACCATCCACTTTATCTCCAAGTTTTGCCAGTACCTGTCCCAGAGAGTCGAGTTGGTCTTGCATGGCAAGGTCTTCAGCAGGGGTGGGATTATATTCCATAGGTACAACACGGTCGTTATTACCAAAGGTATAGGTTACTCCCAGGCTGGTATAGCCGTATTTGTCGTATTCTGACAACGGATTACTGGTTGCATCCAGTTCGTCGCTGTTTAAACCTTCGATATTGGCTTCAGCAGTTAACGCAAATTGCTGATTCAGCTTTAAGCGGAACCCAACTCCAACCGAAATGCCTCCGGCAGTTTCTCTGCTTTCTTTTGTGTTTCCATTGTCCGAATAACCCTGGCTGCCGATTACATTATCGTTCGCATCTGTTAACAAGGTGCGGTAAAACGGAATCCCATAGCCGATTAAGGCATAGCTTGACCACTTTTTCTCATATACATCCGGGAAAAAGATATTGGAAAGGGATATTTTGTTTTCCAGATAAACGTCAATAATGTTTGACTCAATCGAATTTGGATTATTTCCCTCGCCGATGGATGCAAAATCAGTGTAGCCTCCACGAAGACGTAACCCATAATATGGGGAAAATTGCTTTTCTACCGTTCCGAAGATGGTATAACTGAGCTCGCCTTCTTTCGGAAACCATGGATAGAAATAGGTGTTTGTGGCGACGTCACCATAAAACTGTGCGGAGCCTCCGTTTAGTGATACGGTCCAGCTGTTTGCTTTGTCCTTTGCTTTGCTTTCATCATTTGTTGCTTCTTGTGCCTGCACAGTAAATGCAACAAATACGATGGCCATTAGTGTAATGATTTTTTTCTTCATGATTTTATTTTTCTGCTGTATATACAAAAGTAATGCTTTTTTTTCGATATCCAAATGTTTTGCGAAAATAAAAATTATATTCTATTCATAATATTTTTTTTGTATTTATTTTTTATTAAAAATCATTCTTCGCTTTTTAGCTGTCAATTTAAAAATGTGTGATATGCTTGTTTTTTGTTTTGCTTTGGGTATACTATATAATTATGTTATCAATGACTTATTTGTTTGCATAATTTAGAGTACAAATATATACCTTAAACGATTCTAAACGAAAATAGTTTCTGTAGAAATTAAAAAAATTACTATTACCGGTTAAAAAGGCGAAAAAAGATATCAAGCATTGTTGTGTTTTGTTCTTTTGTGTTACTCTGTGATAAAGAATTATTAATCACGAGGAACCGAGCCATGGCCCACCTGAGGCGGAACACACACTTGTTGGCAATTCATGAAATTGAAAACCCTGTGACAGAATTTTGATGTATCATGGTGAGGTCTCCCTTATCAATGACGGGGTAAACATCTGATCATTGAAATCAAAATTTTTAGGTAAATCTAACAGGGAGTTGTATATTTGCCCCGATTTTAGAACGAAATTCAATACATATCAAATAGAATCAGTTATGAAAAAGGCTAAATTTTTATTCACATTTGTTGTTGCAACTGCTTTATTGTCAGGCTGTATTAATACTCAGCTGCCTGAAGACTATACCGTGGAACCAAACCCACTGGAAGTTCATGGAAATAAGGTAGAGGTTAAGGTTTCGGGCACCATACCGGAAAAATCCTTTCACAAAAAGGCGGTTGTTGAGTTTGCTCCCGTGCTTCGTTATGACAATAATGAGCAAAAACTGGAATCCATTACCCTTAGAGGTGAAGATGCGCCCGGAAGTGGTAAAGTGATTAACAGCAAAACCGGAGGAAAAGTCGAATATTCCGATGTTGTTGACTGGGACCCGGGGATGAAACAAGCAGAATTAGTTGTGACAGCTACTGTTACCAAGAAGGACAAAACAGAAACGTTTCCGGATATAAAAGTGGCTGATGGCGTTATTGCCACTGCCCGCCGTGTTGGAAAAGCCGGAGAACCTGCAATGGCTGAACATGGTTATGAAAAGGAAACCATTATTACCGAATCTGGCAATATTTACTTTGCCTACAATCGTTCTAATCTGAACTGGTCTTTAGACTTGAATAAAGACAATAAAGAAGAAGTGGAATCTCTAAAAGACTTTATGGAAAAGGGGTGGAAGGTTAAGCAAATTAATGTGGATGCCTGGGCCTCGCCGGAAGGAGAGCTTTCATTGAACGAAGAATTGTCTGACGAAAGAGCTGAAACAGCAAAAGATTTTCTTGTCAAAAGCTATAAAAAAATGAGCCGTAATGATGATAGCCCGGTTAACTATAAAGATGTAGAAAAGGAAATCAACTTTATGGTTAAGGCGCGCGGTGAAGATTATGACGGCTTTATGAAAGCATTGCAAGAATCTGACATAGAGCAGAAAAATACCATTTCCAATGTGATTAAATCTCAGGCTACAAAACGCGAACGCGAACAACGCATTGAAGATATGACTGTCATTTATAAAGAAGTGGAGCAAATGCTGGAAGTATTGCGTCGTGCTGAAATCACAGTTCATGCTTATGAACCAAAACGTTCTGACGAAAATATTGCTGAGTTGTCTACAACACACCCTGATTCCCTTAAGCAGGAGGAACTGATGTATGCAGCTACCTTAACAGATGATCACAGTACACAACTGAATATCTATGAGTCTGCGATTAAAGCGTATCCCAAAAGCTGGGAAGCATACAATAACGCTGCTGCTGTCTTGCTGAGTATGGGCGAAGAAGATAAAGCTGCCAAATACCTCGAGCAAGCCAATACGCTGAATCCTAACAATGGTACTATTGCTAATAACCTTGGAATTTTAGCTGCCTGGAAACGTGATTTTAAATCGGCTGCTAATTACTACAATACAGCTAGTGCTAAAGGGATTAATACTTCTTTTAATGAAGCCACACTCAAAATTATTAATGGCGACTATCAGGGCGCTGTAGCAGCCTATGAAAAAACAAACTGCGAATATAATAAAGCACTTGCGCTGCTGATGCTGGATAAAACCAATGAGGCGACTAAAGTGTTGGATTGCGCTCCGGAAACATTCCAGACACGCTATCTGATGGCTGTTATTGGCGCCAGAACCAATAATGATAATATGCTTTATACCAATCTGAAAAAGTCTATTTCCCTGAATCCCGACTGCAAAAAAGAAGCTGCTGTCGACCGGGAATTTATTGACTATTTTGACAAAGACGAATTTAAAGAAATCGTTCAATAAATATGGTGTTAAACTTTTTAAACCGCCTGAAACAACATCAGGCGGTTTTTTTATGTATACCAGGGACATCATGAGTCGTGATGTTTTGGTGCCGTTGTTTTTTCTACTTTTGTAAAAAATGAATGCATGGATAAGATGATTGAACGTATTGCCAGGCAGCTTAATATTAAATCAAGACAGGTGTTTGCTGTTGTTGAATTGCTGGATAGCGGAGCTACCATTCCTTTTATTTCTCGTTATCGAAAAGAACAAACGGGTAATCTTGATGAAGAACTTATTGCCCGGATCAGGGACCAACGAAAGCAACTGGCAGAACTAGAAGAGCGGCGTCAAAAAATTATTAAGAGCATTGATGAGCAGGGAAAGCTGGATGACGAGTTGTTGGATAAGCTGCAATCGGCAGATCATTTGAATCAGTTAGAAGATTTGTATCTTCCTTATAAGAGTAAGCGAAAGACCAGGGCCATAAAGGCTGTGGAGAAAGGGCTGGAGCCTTTGGCTGCCATCATTATGAGTCAGAAACAAGCCGATGTCGAAATGCTGGCCCAGCGCTTTGTCCAGTCAAAAAATGAAGTGAATACTGTTGATGAGGCTTTGGAAGGGGCTATAGATATTATGGCTGCATGGATTAATGAACGCCTGTCTGCCCGAAACAAGATCCGAAGTCTCTTATGGAGAGAGGGCCTGCTGGAAAGTAAGCGCTCCTCCAAAGAAACAGATAATCCTGATGTCTACAGAGATTATTTTCAGTATGCTGAAAAGATCAGACAAATCCCGTCCCATCGATATTTGGCTATGATTCGTGGGGAAAACGACCATGTGTTGACAGTTAAAGCTTCCGTGGAGAAAGAAAAGGCTGTTGCCGTTTTAAGCTCTGTTTTTATTCGTGAACGCAATCATCCTACTGCTAAATGGATAGAAAAAGCTATTGTTGAAAGCTATCGCCGGCTTTTATTGCCTTCGCTGGAAACAGAAATCAGAGGTGAGTTAAAAAGCCGTAGCGATATAAAAGCGATTGACATATTCAAAAATAACTTGTATCAATTGCTGATGGCCCCACCATTAGGGCCAAAACGGGTATTAGCCATTGACCCCGGTTTTAGGTCAGGCTGTAAGATTGTCTGTCTGGATGCTCAGGGACATTTACAGGAGAATGCCACCATTTATCCGCATCCTCCACAGAATCAAGATAAGGCTGCTGCAAAAAAGATTGCTACTTTGGTGGAAGTGCATCAGATAGAGGCTATCGCTGTAGGTAATGGTACCGCTGGGCGGGAAACTGAAGTGTTTTTGCAGAAAAAAGTTAAGTTTCCGCATGAGCTTACTGTAGTTACAGTGAATGAAAATGGCGCTTCGGTGTATTCAGCATCAAAAATTGCCCGTAAGGAATTTCCTGATTATGATGTTACTGTGCGTGGTGCCGTGTCCATAGGGCGACGATTGATGGACCCGCTTGCCGAGCTGGTGAAAATCGATCCACAATCTATAGGTGTAGGACAATATCAGCATGATGTAAATCAAACCCTTTTGGCTGAAAGCCTTGATGATGTCGTTATGCGATGTGTTAATGCTGTTGGAGTGGATGTCAATATGGCAAGCCGGGAGTTGTTGAGTTATGTTTCCGGTATTGGGCCATCCCTGGCTGAGAAAATAGTGCAATATCGTCAACACAATGGCGCCTTTCATAATCGCCGGCAGCTATATGATGTTCCGGGTATGGGAAAGAAATCTTTTGAGCAGGCTGCAGGTTTTCTGCGCATAAAAAATCCGGATCAGCCCCTCGACCAAACAGCGGTGCATCCCGAAAGTTATTATATTGTGCAAAAAATGGCTGCGCACCTGGGCGTGGAAGTGAAGGATTTGATACGAAATTCCAGCTTGTTGAAAGCTATTCGCGCCAACGACTTTTTGGATGACTCAAAAGGTCAGTATACCATTAATGATATTTTGACAGAACTGGAAAAGCCAGGAAGGGATCCCCGGGCAAAAATCAAAAACTTTTCGTTCGATCGTTCGATAAAATCCATTGCCGACCTAACACCCGGAATGGTTGTTCCGGGTCAGGTGACCAATATAACAGCTTTTGGCTGTTTTGTGGATATCGGAATCAAAGAAAATGGGCTGATTCATGTTTCTCAACTGGCCGATCGCTTTATCAGGGATCCTAATGAGGTTGTGGTCTTAAATCAGCAGCTTGAAGTAAAAGTATTGTCCGTAGATATCGACCGCAAACGGATTCAATTATCCCTGAAAGCAGTAAATACCAAATGAGCCGTTAAGTCGTTTTAACTATATTATCTGTTTATGATGAAGCATATATTGATATTATTTTGGTTGGTGTTTTCCGTCTCGCTGTTGCAAGGGCAGTCGATAAAAGGGGCTGCCATAGTAGGGACAAACTTAAGTCAGGTGGATGGTGACGAGGTATATGGATTCAATAAGTTTGGGTTCAACCTCGGGGCAGCTGCTATTATCCCAATTGATAAGCGGTGGTCCATAAGTCTGGAGACATCATACAGCGAAAAAGGCGCTTTTCAGGGTCGACAATTTGCGCCGCCACGGGATGGCTCTTATTTGCTCAAGCTCAATTATGCTGAAGTGCCTGTGATGTTGCATTTTGAAGACCGTGAGACTATGACATTTGGCGTAGGAGCCAGTTGGGGGCGACTGGTGAATATGGAAGAGTATGAACATGGTAATCAGGTACCCTGGCAAACGCTGAGCGGGCCATACGATACGGATGACTTTAACGGAATTATTGATGTGCGTTTTCGCCTCTATAAAAGGCTATGGGGCAATATGCGCTATGTGTATTCCTTTTCAAAAATCAGGACAAGAGTGTTTGAAGATATTACCGGCCATAAATGGTCCCGCGAACAATACAATAATTTTATGTCCTTCCGCCTGATTTATATCTTTAATGAAAAGCTGGACCCGGCAGAGCAGAACAGAAGAAGCCAAAGCAATAATTGATTTGGCGAACGCATAGAGCCTGCAGGCCTAAAAGAATCGGGCTGAAAGTGATTAACCATGAAGTCCGGGATGCCTGTCTTAATATAGCAGATGCTGTTTGCTTTTGTTTTTCCAGCCAGCGTTATACTTCGAATCGGTGAAATAGATAATCAAATCGGCATTGTATTTACTATCTTCAAAATAAATAATCTTATCGGCATTATATTTTGAGTCTGTGAAATACCATAAACCCTTGTTCCCGTCTGCATTATACTTGCTTTTGGTGATATAAACAATCAGGTCTGCATTGTATTTGCTGTCGGTTACAAAAACAGGTATATCTGCATTATATTTGCTGTCAGCTGAATAGATAATTTGTGATTTAGCTTGATAAGAAAGGGATGCAAGGATGATTAATACCAAATAAACTTGTTTTTTCATGGTGGTGTAGTTTAGATTATTTTTTAAAAAATATCCAAAAAACAAACCAAAATGATTTTTTAAATCTAGAGCAAGAAGGGTTTCATCAATGTCAGATATTGAGTTAAAAATACTTGTTTATGTTTCATGTAGGTCGAGTAATCCTTCAGGAAGCTCCATCGTTATGGTTTTGTTTTCAAGATCAAGGTCCAGGATATATTCTGTTACCAACGGAATCAGGATTTCATTTCCTTTACTTGTGATAAGTATGATGGTGGGTTGTTGTTTAAAGTAATGGGTTTTTTGAATACTGCCAATTTCAGTATTTTGATGGTTATAGACTGTAAATCCTTTGATGTCGAGTAGTTCGGGGTGTTTTTCGGGGTTTTTCAGCAAGGATAGCGGGAGAAAGACAGGTAGGGACAGATATCTGGCTGCTTGTTCGGGGGTATTGATGTCTTCGAGTTTTATTTTCAGCTCGGTCTGGGACAGACGCTCAATAGCATCAATAAAAAAAGGAACCCAATTGCCTTCGAGTAGAAGGAAAATGGGTTCCTTTTTTTTAAGGTTAAAAGTCGTTGATTTCTGATCTAAAAGGCAAATAATATCACCATTAACGCCAAAGGTTTTTTGAATAAATCCTGCACGGAAAAAATCTTCAGGGTGCAGCATGGCGTCAGGAGCTTAAATTATTCTTCTTTTTTATCAGCTTCAGCTTCTTTTTTGGGCTCAGCCTGTTCTTGTTCTTTCTTATCTTCTTCTTCTTTCTTATCTTCGGCGGGAGCGGCTTGCTGCTCGGCTGCTTCAGGTGCTTCAGTAGTTTCAGCAGCTTCAGCAGTTTCAGCTTCAGGTGCTTCTTCTCCTTCCATTTCTACCTTACGACGTTTTGCAATTTCGGCAGCGCGTTCCTCGTTTACCTTGCGTTCAGCCTCTAACAATTTCTTCTTCGCTTCTTTCTTCTTCAAATTGATGTCCTGGGCTTCTTGCTCCACCCTGGCTTCTTTTTCACTGCGCCAGGCTTCAAATTTTGCGTCGGCTTGTTCTTGTGTAAGCGCACCTTTGGCAACACCTTTTTGAAGGTGATTGCGGTATAAGATACCTTTAAACGATAAAATTGCACGCACCGTAGCTGTCGGCTGTGCGCCCTTTTGCAGCCAGCTCAGGGCTTTGTCGAAATCAAGATCGATTTCGGCTGGTTGAGGAAGCGGATCGTAGGTGCCAATCTTCTCGATATATCTTCCGTCTCGTGGTGCACGACCATCCGCAATTACAATGTGAAAGAAGGGCTTTTTCTTCCTTCCACGCCTCTGTAATCTGATTTTTGTTGGCATAACTTCCTGTTTTTAATGAACGTTTTACAAATAAGCTGCAAAAATAATACTATTTTTTTATTTCAAAAGCTTTTTCCAGTTTTTCTTTTGACCGGGCTTCGCTTTGATGCCTTTAACTTTTTTTAACTTGATTGACGGGCGTTTTCTATTGTCATGTTTTTTTGTTTCTTTTTCTTTGTACTAAATAAAAAAACAAATTATTATGCTAAAAACAAATTTAATGACTGTTTTAACCATGCTTTTAGTAATGGTTATGTCAACAAGTGGAATTACCCAAACGGTTACTCCTTCTCAACAACAACAAAATGGTGAAGAAATTACGGATGCTGACTTAAAAAAGTATGTCAAGGTATCCCGTGCAATGGAAAAAATGCAGCAATCGTCTCAGCAGGAGATGACAAAAATTGTGGAAGATCAGGGAATGGAAGTGCAGCGATACAGCGAAATAGCCAGGTCTCAGCAATCAGGCAATGAAATTGAAATGACTGATAAAGAAAAGGGACAGTTTGAGGCAATCCAAACCAAGCTGCAGGAGTATAATGCAGATTATCAAAAAAAGGTTCAGGGCGTTCTGGAAACAAACGATATGGACCAACAAAAATTTATGCAAATCCGCCAGCAGCTATCACAAAGTCAGGAATTGCAAAACCGCCTGAAAGAAATTGAAAATCAATAGAAATTGTTTTCAGGTACAGCAAAAGCCGGAAAAGGAATCCATGATTCTTTTTCCGGCTTTTTTTTGTAGAAGATCAGGATATTGCCTGGCAAAATGATGCTGCCATTCTGTGTTCCTCTTCCTTTGTCTTTTTGAGCATATAATAAAATGTGTTGGTAATGGTTTCATTTAATGCATCTTTGGATGCGAGGATGTTGTATAGTTTGATCAGACAATTGTCAAAATATAATTCGGTTTTGATGACATCGGCTATTTCCACTGTTTCGCAAAGCCGGAAGTCTTCAAAACAGGCCTCTATCTGCCCTGAGATTTTATTGCAGGGTGATTCCAGCCAGCTATCCATGACTTCAGCTACCTTTCGATGATGCTCTAAATACTCAGCCCGTTCTTTCTCTCGTTGTTCCATTTTGTTGATCATCTTTAGCAGTTGATCATCCGTGGTTTTTTCCTGCATCTTATGGTATAACCCGGCTACCCGATTATGATAAGATTGAATTTTGGCGATAATGTTGCTTTTCTTTTGGTACATAACTTTTATTTTTGCCTTGTTTTTTCTGTTGTAAAGTTATGAATACCTTGGGCTTTTTGCGTTAAAAACGGCGGCTGCCACCTCAATTACAAATTTGATATGGCTCAATTTTATTGTTGATCTTAGTTGAATATTATTAAAAATAGTGATTAGGTTTTTTCATTATCCTTTTTTGTTTAGCTCCTTTAGGCGGTTATAGTTTTTGACTGTAATTTTTCGGCCTTTCATTTCCACAATTCCTTCCTGTTTAAATTCAGACAAAATCCGTACTACACTCTCCATTGACATGCCCGATAATTCGCCCAGCTCTTTACGGCTGATATGAGCAAAAACATCTGTATTGGCAAATTCCGGCCCGGATAAATATAACAGGACATTAGCCAGCTTGCCGTTTAACTGTCGCAGGCCTAGATTTAAGCACTTGGTTAACATGAGGTTATAGCTTTCGCAATACCATTTCGCCAATTCACGCGAAAAATTACAACACTGGTCCATGAGCATGCGTATACTTTGACGTTCTATCAGACAAACACGTGTACCGGTAAGTGCTGCAGCTGAAAAATAATAAGTCTCTCCTCCAAACAGGGCTGTTAAACCGATGAAATCTTTTGGCGTTAGTATTTTAATGATAATATTTTTTTCCGGTCCTTCGATATACACTTTTACTAAACCTTGTATGATATACAAAACATTGGTTACCGGATTCCCTTCTTTGATTAGTGTCTCTCCTTTATTATACGTTATCTGGGTTTTTTTATCCTGCTTAAAATTATTTGTGTTCTTAATTTGCTGGATAAAGCAATCCGGACTTGCTTTACAGTTTATACAATTTGTCTTTGTCAAGTGCTGTTCCATCGTTTTCTATGATTTACGAATAGTTACCTTACTAT
>JBNJHE010000087.1:0-10711 GCA_051748205.1 Bacteroidota bacterium
GGCTTTCCCGGCAGCTTTTTGGGCAAAGTCCTTATTTTGGGAGGCAAAGATAATGCCTCTGGAGCTATTGACGATCAGGCCACATTGATGATTCATACCATAGCGGGCCACTTCGCTGAGGCTACCTCCCTGGGCACCCACACCGGGGACCAGCAGAAAATGATCCGGCACGATCATACGCACTTTTTCCAGCATCTCGGCTTTAGTAGCACCCACCACAAACATCATATTATCTTCGCTGCCCCAGTCGTAAGAGCGTATCAGTACTTGCTCCCACAGCTTTCGCCGTAAAGGCGTTTTGATACCGAGTTTCTCCAGGCTGCCGGCCATCTGGCTGCGGGGCATCTGAAAATCTCCGGCTCCCGGATTCGAGGTCAGCGCCAATATAATGGCAAACTTCCCCTCCCAGGCTAAAAATGGCGCTACTGAATCTTTTCCCATATAAGGAGCCACCGTCACAGCATCAAAATCCAGATGAGAGGGATCCAGAAATGTTTGTGCGTAATATTTCGAGGAGTTTCCGATATCACCACGCTTGGCATCAGCAATGGTAAAGACATCATCGATGGTTTTCAAATAGTCGATGGTCTTCTCCAAACTCCGCCAGCCTGCAGCTCCACGGCTTTCGTAAAAAGCCAGATTGGGCTTATAGGCAATGGCATAATCTTTTGTCGCATCAATAATCTGACGGTTAAATTCAAAAACAGGGTCTTCAGTATCCAATAGATGTTTCGGTATTTTATCGATGTCGCTGTCGAGGCCCACACACAAAAACGAGCGCTTTTGCTTAATTATTCTGACTAATTCTTTCCGGTTCATAGTATTTGTTCCTTTCCGTCAATTATCCAATGGTTTCTTTGAGCTTTTCGGCATTTTCAGCCACTTGCAATTTATCAATGATCTCGTTCAGGTCGCCATCGATGATATTTTGCAGGTTATAGAGTGTAAGATTGATGCGATGATCCGTCACACGCCCCTGAGAGTAGTTATAGGTACGGATTTTAGCAGAACGGTCACCGGTAGAGACCATAGTTTTGCGTTTTGACGAAATCTCGTCCATATATTTCTTATACTCCATTTCATAGATTCTGGCGCGCAGCACTTTCATTGCTTTGGCAAGATTTTTTATTTGTGATTTTTCATCCTGACAGGAGACCACAATTCCGGTAGGTTCATGGGTCAGTCGCACAGCCGAATAGGTTGTATTTACCGACTGTCCTCCGGGCCCGGAGGAGCAGAAAGTGTCTTTACGGATATCCGATTCGTTGACTTCGACATCAAATTCGTCGGCCTCCGGCAGCACAGCCACCGAGGCTGCCGAGGTATGCACCCTCCCCTGGGTCTCGGTTTGCGGCACCCGCTGAACCCGGTGTACACCCGATTCATACTTCATCACACCATAAACATCTTCCCCTTCTACATTGAAGATAATCTCTTTATAGCCTCCCTGCGTGGCTTCGGTATTGCTGATCACATCCTTTTTCCAACCACGGCTCTCGATAAATTTCGAATACATACGGTACAGGTCGCCGGCAAAAATCCCCGCCTCATCGCCACCGGTGCCGGCACGAATCTCTACCACAGCATTCTTTTTGTCCTCAGGGTCTTTCGGAATAAGCAGGAATTTTACCCGCTCATCCAGCTCCTCTTTTTGCTTCTCAAATTCCTGAAGCTCTTCTTTGGCCATCTTGACAAACTCATCATCACGCTCATTTTTGATAATCTCTTTGGCCGATTCAATATTACTCAGCAAGGCTTTGTATTCGCCATAGGCTTGCACAAGGGGCTGAAGCTCTTTGTAGTCTTTATTGATTTTTATAAATCGCTTTTGATCCGCTATAATGTCCGGATCACTCATTTGCTGTTCCAGCTCTTCATGCTGTTGTTTAAATTCTGCCAGTTTATCGAGCATAACATGTTCTGTTTTTAAAGATCCTTATCAGTAGTCAAAATTACCATATTCTGTTTTTATTGTCAGACCGGGTTTCTCTGCTTTTTCGCAGTATCCGACAATACGAGCCTCGATCGCGTATTTGGTTGCGATATCGATAATCTCCTGTGCCTTTTCCCGGCTCAGATAGATTTCCATGCGGTGCCCCATATTAAAGACCTGATACATTTCTTTCCACGGGGTTTGAGACTCTTGCTGTATCATTTGAAATAAGGGCGGGACATCAAACAAATTATCCTTGACAATGTGCAAATCATCGACAAAGTGCAGCACTTTAGTTTGCCCTCCCCCGCTACAATGAATTATTCCGTGGATATCATCCCGGTGTTGACTCAGTATCTCCTTCATCAGGGGAGCGTAGGTACGAGTAGGTGAAAGCACCAGCTTTCCGGCATCCACGCCATCAACGGGAGAGTCGCCGGTAAGGCTTTTACGGCCTGTATACCTAAGGCCTTGCGGCACGGCAGGGTCGAAGGTCTCGGGATACTTTTGGGCTATGCGTGCAGAAAAGACATCATGGCGGGCAGAGGTAAGTCCGTTGGAGCCCATGCCGCCATTGTATTCCGACTCGTAGCTGGCCTGTCCAAAGGATGCAAGCCCTACAATCACATCGCCGGGCTGCATCCGGTTTTCGATCACTTGCTCACGTCTGACACGGGCCGTAACCGTAGAGTCCACGATAATCGTCCTGACCAGATCGCC
This sequence comes from Bacteroidota bacterium, assembly GCA_051748205.1. Taxonomy (GTDB): domain Bacteria; phylum Bacteroidota; class Bacteroidia; order Bacteroidales; family PWNQ01; genus PWNQ01. The sequence goes on from JBNJHE010000087.1 coordinate 2,654, forward strand.
CACATCCGCTGTCTCGCCACCGGTAAGATAGATGCCGATACCCTGAGCACGTAAGGCACTCAGTATTTCTTCCGTTCCATTAATCAAAGCGGCAATAACCTCAGCAGGGATGCGGTTTTTATTCCTTCCTATTGTGGACGACAAAAGGATGTTGTCTGTGACGCCCACGCAAAGCAAGTCGTCCAGGTTCATTACAATAGCATCCTGTGCAATCCCTTTCCACACCGAAAGGTCGCCGGTTTCTTTCCAGTAGGCATAAGCCAGAGACGACTTGGTGCCGGCACCATCGGCATGCATCACATTGCAGTATGCCTTATCTCCGCCCAGGATGTCAGGAATAACTTTACAAAAAGCATTTGGATAAAGTCCTTTGTCTATATTTTTAATAGCAGCATGCACGTCTTCCTTGGCTGAGGAGACGCCCCGTTGCCCATATTTCGACTGTTTTGTCATGACGTTCTGTAATCATATAAAAATCCCGAAACCTCTTTTTGGAAGTCCCGGGATTAAAAATGTTTTATTACGCTACTCTTCCTGTGGTTCGGAACGTGTAGCTTGTTCAAAAATCAATTGATTTTTATCTTCATCAATAGTGAATGAGCCAAATTGCTGCAGACCAGTCTTACCAATTATCAGCGGCAATTCCTGATCATAAGTCACAATCATCTTCACATCTTCCAGTTCTTTATTGGCAATTCTGACATTATCAATCACAACCTCAGCATTTTCGACGATGTCGCCGTCTTCCTTGATGGCTTCTTCGCCATTGGTAAAGTTATCCACTGTAATACGGGCCTTAGAGAGGAAATCCATGGCCTGATCAAAGGAGATATAGATAGCATCTGACTGGCTCTGATAGGTTGCTACAAGCTGAACCCCATTGGTAATCACAGGGAAGATATAGGCATCATTTTTAACTTGCAGGTTGATAATATTTTCTTCCGGATTCAGCACTATATTGCCAAAGAGTGTTGAGTCGAGATCTTCCACTTTATCCTGCGAGGGCACATAGTCGGTACGCAGGATTTTAAATGTGGTGCGTCTGTTCAGCTGGTGAGCAGCTTCACGCTGTCTGGTGGAGCGTAATGATTTGATATACTCCTCGCTAAGTGTTGTTCCTTCGCTAAAGGTATAACCATCGATGGTAATATCTTTTCTAAGCTCACGGGGCATACGTTCACCATAGCCTTTAGGCACCAGGCGGTCATCCTCAATACCCTGACTAATCAGGTAATCGACAATAGATTTGGCACGACGCAGGGAGAGGGTATCATTATACTCGGCATCCGCTCTAAAGTCGGTATGCGACCCCAGTTCCACAACCAGCTGCGGGTTGTCTTTCATGGTTTTAATCAGTCCGTTCAGGGAGTCTTTGTATTGTTCCTGCAACTCGTGTTTATCGAGAGCAAAGCGGATTTCCGGCAGCGGAATTGGATCCGGCGGGATGGGCTCAAGCCTGAAGTTCACCACCAGGTCGGTACTGCTTTCGCGTCCAACGGTAGTTTCCTGTTTGGTAGCCGGCATAAATCCATTTTCGATGATGCTCAGCTCATAGGTTGTATTTTTATCTACCTGACGTTTATTAAAATTATACCTTCCACGATCATCTGTTTTTGTCTCTATGGTTTTCCCGCCGCCAGTCATAGTGACAGCAACGTCAGGCATCAGCTGCAGTGTTTTATCATTTCTGACGGTACCGGAAATGGTAAAGACAATTTCGGGTAGCCGGAAGCGCCAGAGGTCGTCACCACCGCGGCCACCGCGTCTGTTGGTAGTAAAGAATCCCATTTCTTCGGCTTTGGCTTCTTCCAGCGCTCGCTGGTCTTTATTAAAGGTAATCCCAAAATCATCGACATGGGAATTGATGGGTGCTTTCATATTTACTGGCTCACCCCACTCCTCACCTTCTTTGGTGACTTTAAAAATATCCAGTCCACCAAGGCCTACATGTCCGTCGGAGGCGAAATACAAGGTGTTATCATCAAAGAGGTAGGGATACATTTCATCGCCCGAGGTATTGATGGTTGACCCCAGGTTAACGGGTTCGCCAAAGGGGCGCGAGGAGCTACGACGGGTAGCCATCCACAGGTCCTTACCGCCAGAGCCGCCATCCATGTCCGAAGAGAAAATTATGGTTCGTTCATCTTTGGTTAAGGTAGGATGACCATAAGTAAAGGTATCAGGCCCTAGCTTAACAAGCTCCGGATCACTCCATGTGCGTCCGCGCTTTTTGGAGAAATAAATTTTACAGCCCAGCACCTCTCCTTTTTCCATCGGGCAGCGGGTGAAATACATGGTGTTAAAACGGCGGTCGAAGAAAACGGCACCTTCATTAACCGAGGTATTCACAATTTTATCTTCATCAATAAGGTCGGCACGGCTCCAGTTGCCACGCTTGTCAATTTCGGTGATGAACAAATCGGAATAGACCTGACCGGTGTTGGGGTCGGTTTTTCCGGTAGCTTCTTTCCGTGTGGAGGCGAATACAACCGTTTTATAATTTCTATCGGCATACATCGGAGCGAAATCACTCTCTTTGTCATTGATTCTGCGGTCGGCTTCCACCTCGTAGCGGGTAGGGTTCTCGACCCAGTCGCGTGCGGCTTCGGCAGATTCAATGCCGACATCAGCCCGGGGATCATCGGGGACTTTTTCTTTGTACTTCTTAAACTGCTCTATAGCATCTTCATATTTCTCACGTTGCAACAGCACTTCGCCATAGCGCAGATGGACAATCGGATCGGTATATCGCGAGCGGATGGCCCGCAGATAACCAAATTCGGCCCGCCGAATATTATTGGTGAGCCGGTAACTTTCGGCCATCTGAAATAATATTCTTCGCTTCTCTACCTGATTGGTGGTCTTACTATAAGCTTTCTTATACAAGTCTATAGCCTCATAATACATCTTCATCTCGAAGGCATTATCGGCTTCTTTTGTAAAGTTCTTCTGGGCATTGGCCGTATATGTCAACGCCATCATCAGAACCATTAAAATTAGAAAAGGTTTAAAACTCCTCATGTGTTAGATTTTTATTCATACTTCATGATAATCTTAATCATTCCTTCCCGCACCTTCATGGTCGTCTCTTTCTTGTTAAGTACCTGAAGCCTTTGTTCATGAACCCTGATTAAATATACACCCCCTATCAATCTGTTTTTATCAATAAGGTTTGCTAAAATAAAGAAATATTTTGTGACAAAAAAATATTTCTTACAAACAATTCTATTATATAAAAACACTATTGTCCGTTAAAAAAGAATAAAAAGATACATATGATTGAATATCTGTATTTTGCATAAACATTGCGTATATAAAGTTCTGTTTTTAGAAATGATAAGTCAGGTATAAAAATACAAAAATTATCCCAGCCGCAAAAAACAAACACTCGACTTTATAGACAGACTCTCTTTAAGGATGCGGTAAAGCATATTTTCAGCGGCTGAAATAAATTTTGACAAAAAAAAGGAGCACTCTAACCTGCCTTATTCATTTTTCATGAATCACGCAAGCTACAGCGCCCCTTCGATATTCTCAATTATCTGTTCATAAGGTTTTTGACGCACTCATAATCTTCCTCTTGAACACCAGGAAAATCGTTATGCATTACCGCATAAATCGGAACCTTAAGAACGAACACTATCTATTTTTCTTAGCTTTTTGTTTTGCTTTTGGCTTTTTATTTTTTTCCTTTTCAGCTCTGCGTTTATCCTGTGAAGAAATCAGGTCATAAGCGATAGGGCTGGCATTAAACAGTGACGAATAGGTACCCACCAGGACACCAATCATCAGGGCAAAAGCAAAGCCCCGGATTACTTCACCGCCAAAGAGGAAGATAACCAGCAACACAACAAAGGTCGTACCCGAGGTATTGAATGTTCGCGCCAGGGTACTATTCAGCGCAGCATTAATATTATCCTTCAGCGATCGTTTCGGATACAGGGTTTTATGCTCCCTGATACGGTCAAAAATAACCACCGAGTCATTAATCGAATACCCGATAATCGTGAGTATGGCCGCAATAAAGGTTTGGTCCACCTCCATAGTAAAGGGCAATATACCATGGAAGAAGGAATATAACGAAACAGCGATCAGGGAATCGTGCGCCAGAGCAGACAAGCCACCCAGGCCATATTGCCACCTCCGGAATCGGATAGCAATGTAGATAAAGATCAATATCAGCGCAATTCCAATGGCGATCACCGCATTTCGTTTGATATCATCGGCAATGGTCGGGCCCACTTTTTGAGAGCTCAACTTACCGATAACTTTGTCGTCGGAATCGGAAAGAAAGTCCTTGCTGTCGATATCGTTTTGGTAATAGTCTTTCACTCCTTGATACAAACGGGATTCAACAATAGAGTCCGCTTTTTCGCGGTCATCATTAATCAAAAAGCGGGTTGTAATTTTAACCTGATTATTTGGTCCAAAGGTTTTCACTTCCGGAGCATATGCTGTCCCATCCTCGTCAACAAAGGCTTGTGATAGCGAGTTGGTCATGTCCACGGTATTAATATCCTGGTCAAAACGAACCACATAAGTACGCCCACCACTAAAGTCAACACCAAAATTCAGTCCTTTTGTAGACAAAGAAATAATGCCGGCAAAGATAACAATGCCCGAGATGATGTACATTTTCTTACGAATACCGATAAAGTCGAAATTGGCATTTACAAGGGTATTCATCGTATGCTTGTTTCCAAAAGTAGCTTCGATATTTTTCTTTGCCATCCAGCTAAAGACAAGGCGTGAAAGGAATATCGCAGAGAAGAGAGAAGTCAGGATACCAATAATCAGGGTAGTGGCAAACCCCTTAACAGGGCCTGAGCCAAAGATAACCAGCACAACACCGGTAATCAGGGTAGTGATATTGGCATCGATAATTGCAGAGTAGGCATTTTTATAGCCGTCGGCAATGGCAAGTTTTTTTCCTTTGCCGGCCCGGACTTCTTCTTTAATACGCTCAAAGATAATTACGTTGGCATCCACAGCCATCCCGATTGTTAAGACAATACCTGCAATACCGGGCAGTGTAAGGACAGCCTGCAATGACGCCAGCACACCAAAGACAAAAAAGACATTGGTAAGCAGGGCAAGGTCGGCAATCAGGCCGGCACGGCTATAATAGGCGACCATATAGATCAGGACGACTACAAATGCAATAATGAAAGATATCAGGCCGGCATTAATGGCTTCCTGCCCTAATGAAGGACCAACCACAGCCTCTTCTACAATATGTGCCGGGGCAGGCAATTTTCCTGCTTTCAGAATATTTGCCAAATCCTGTGCTTCTTCAGGTGTAAAGTTACCACTGATGGAGGAGCGACCGTTAGGGATTTCGCCCCTTACGGTTGGGAAGGAATAGACATAATTATCCAACACAATAGCGATGGAGCGGTCCACATTATCGCCTGTCAGGCGCTTCCATGTTTTGGCACCTTCTTTGTCCATCATCATAGTAACCTCAACCTCACCTTGTTGGTTGACATCTTGCCGGGCATTAACCACTTTTTCACCACTTAAAGGGGCACTGCCGTCAAGTTCTGTCTTAAGGGCAATAAGCATAAAGAGGTTTTCCTGGTCTTCCATAGGTTTGACCGTCCAGGCTAGCTTCATATTCTTGGGGAACATGGCTTTAACCCGTGGCATGCTGAGGTACTGATTCACTTTAGCCGTATCTTTCACTTCGGCATAGCCAACGATAGGGCCACTGGCCGGATAAGGTCTCCCGTCTTCATCCTGCCGGAAGCTGGGTGTCAGCACACTAAACAGTCCTCTCGGGGCCTGCTGTGCAGAGGTATCGCGTTGTTGCAGCAGGTCGCTGATGCCGGTATCCTGTTCAGCCACAGCGGTATCTGCACCCACCTGCAAGCTATCAGGATCTTCTGCCGCTACCGGATTTTCTGTATCGCTGATCATCAGATTGTCAGGAACAGAATCTTCCGGGATACTATCGGCCTCAGCTTTAATATCTTCTTCTTTAATAATATTGGCCACACGCTCGTTGGCTTCGGTAAAGAGCTCATAGATTTCGGGGAACTCAAAGGTCTCAAAGAACTGCAGATGCGCTGTTCCCTGCAATAGCGACCGTACACGTGAAGGGTCTTTCACTCCGGGCAACTCCACCAGGATTCGCCCTGATCCCTGCAGGCGTTGTATGTTCGGCTGCGCCACCCCAAAGCGGTCGACACGGGTTCTGAGGATTTCAAACGAACGGTCGACAGCACTCTCCGCTTCGGAGCGTATTACCGACAACACCTCTTCGTCTGAAGATGTCGCCTGGATGCGGTCTGACAAGTCTCGCGTGGTAAACATAGAGGCCAGACGAACATCCGGGTCGATCTCGTGTACCGACTCCTCAAACAAGCTTACAAAGTCATCCTGACTATCCCGCTGTTTTTCTTTGGCCAGCTTAATGGCTTTGTTAAACGTAGAGTTCGGGTTATTAACAACGTTATCTGAAGCCAGGTTCTGAATTACATCCACAACGGCAACCTCCAGTGTCACGTTCATTCCACCCTTCAGGTCGAGGCCAAGATTCAGCTCCCTTTCCTTACATTCCAGATAGGTATACTTCCGTATTCCGATGTTATATACCACCTCGGTAGCCATAGAATCGAGAAAATACTTCCTGTTGGCTTGAGAAAGAGAATCATAATAATAACGCTCCAACATCGGGTCTTCACCGGCCATTTCCTGAGCTTTTGCCTGTATTTGCGTGCGGTTAGCATACTCATCAGCTTTGTTCTCCACCCTTGAGGCAAAGAAAGTAAATGATAACTGATACAAGCTAACCAGCGCAAAAACAATGGCAAACAGCCTAATCGCTCCTTTATTCTGCATGAGATAAAAATTATGATTAGTATTCCATTTTAATAAGGCTGCAAATATAGGATAACATTATGAAATTACCAATAATGAAAGCCAAGGAATTGCAATTTTCTCAAAATTATGCCTCTGAGCTCTTGTATCTTTTCCCTTGCCAGCTATCGCGCACTTGCATTCTTTTTTCAATTTCAGACATTATCTGATCGTTACGAATATCCCAGACAGGGCCTTCGAGAAAGCGGGGTGGAGCTTCTCCGGCCAGGCGCTCTATTTTAATATAAGGAGACAACAATTCAAGAAAGTCAATCACAAAGTCCTGGTACTGTTCGAAGGAAAAAACAACAAAATCGCCGGGTTTAACCAGATATTCATGCGCTATGGCGCTATTTTTAAAAAGCTGTAGCTGGTGCAGCTTCAGGTTATCGATTGGGAGCTCGTTGATCATGGCCGCTTCGTCCAGCATATCGTCCACAGATTCACCAGGCAAGCCAAAGATCAGATGTCCTCCGACAGCGAGTCCTCTCCCGGCCGAGGCCAGGATAGCTTTTCGAGTGGTTTCAAAGTTATGGCCTCTGTTTACACGCTCAAGCGTTCGGTCATAGCAAGATTCGATGCCATATTCGATGGTGATATGGTAATCACGGGCAAGCTCAGCCAGGTAATCCAGTTTTTGATCATCCACGACATCAGGGCGCGTTCCGATAACAAGACCACAGATTTCGTCATGCTGCAAGGCAGCATTATAGATTCTTTTGAGATTATCCAGGGTGTCATAGGTATTGGAATAAGCCTGGAAATATGCAAAAAAGCTTTGAGCATTTTTATAACGGACTTTCTGAAATTTTATCCCCTCCTCTATTTGTCGCTCTATAGTAACTTCGGGCCGGCAATAAGAAGGATTAAAAGCATCATTATTGCAATAAGAGCACCCACCACGGCCAAGAGTACCGTCGCGGTTTGGACAAGTAAAACCCGCATCAACAGCTACTTTCTGTATGCGGTATCCGTACTGCCGGCGCAAATAGTTTACATATGCATTAAAGCGCCGCTCATTTCCCCAAAGATAATTCATACTGCAAAGATAAGAAGATGATTGGAATGAAGGGTCAAGGTTGGGCTAAGGAAGGACTCAGAGCGGATGGAAGTTCAATGTTCAATGTTCAATGTTCAATGCTTGCCCCGTGAAATGCGAGGAACGAGCATATTTCATCGGGGTTGGGCTGAGGAAGG
>JBNJHE010000088.1:0-10473 GCA_051748205.1 Bacteroidota bacterium
TGTTGCTGCTCAACGCGAATTACTGGAAACTTCCGGCTTTAAATACGGTAGTCAGGAAATGTTGGAAGCTGCCAGGCAAAAACTTAAGCAGTGGAAACTCTCTGATGAACAAATTGAAGATATTATCCAATCGGGAGAGGTGAAGACAAATTTTGATATCCGGGCGGATGTAAGTGGTTATGTTACGAAAATGAAAGCAAACAAAGGGGATTACCTTCAGCAGGGTAATCATCTGTTTGAAATAGCGGACCTTTCATCGGTTTGGGTTATGCTGGATGCTTACGAGCGTGATTTGCAATGGCTAAAAGAGGGTCAGGATGTAAAACTAAAAGTTAACGCTTTTCCCGGAAGGGAATTTTCAGGGACCATTAGTTTTATCGATCCCTTTGTTGATGAAAACAGCAGAGTAGCACAGGTGCGTGCCGAACTCAATAATAGCAACAGAGAGCTTAAGCCCGGAATGTTTATAACGGGGCGTGTTAAAGCAAGGATGAAAGAAGGTTCGGATGCCTTGCTTATTCCTAAAACGGCTGTTTTATGGACCGGTGAACGTTCGCTGGTTTATGTGCAAAATAAGGAGTCTGGCGAAAAACACCTTTTTCGTATGCGTGAAATCACAACGGGTCAAACATTAGAGGACAGCATTATTGTACTTGATGGCCTGGAGCAGGGCGAGCGAGTTGTTTCTCATGGTACGTTTGCTGTTGATGCAGCCGCACAACTGGCAGGTAAAACCAGTATGATGAATCCCGAAACAGAGACGGCCACTGCCGGAGACCTTGTGCAGGAAGGGGGAGTAGCCGGTGTTCAGGGTGATGATAAAATCAGGGATGTAGAACAGTTTGAAGTTTCAACGGAATTTCAACAGCAGTTGACGCGTTTTTATCAGAATTATATCAAAATGAAAAACAGTTTTGTTGATACAGACCCGGACAAGGTGAAGGAGCATGTGAATCAACTTCAAAATAGCCTTGAGGATATTGATATGAGCCTTTTGGAAGGAGAAGCTCATATGCAATGGATGGATTATCTTGAGGTAATTGAAAAAGACCTGAATACTATTGCTGAAAGTTCAGATATAGAGGTGCAACGCGAAGCATTTGTAACTTTTAATCCTGCTTTTTATAAAGCTGTAAAAGCTTTCGGACTGATAGATGTTGAGGCATATTATCAATTCTGCCCCATGGCAAATGATGATAACGGCGCCTACTGGATTAGTGAACAGAATGAAATACGCAACCCATATTTTGGCGACGAAATGATGAGCTGTGGAGAAAATAAAGATACAATAGGAGGATAGTGATGCGCAAAAAATGGTTGACTATTGCATTGTGGCTGGCTGTTATTACAGTTGCCTATAATCTTGTGGAAGGCGTTGTTTCCGTTTGGTTTGGATTGCAGGACAGTACGATAGCATTGCTGGGCTTTGGTGTGGATAGTTTTGTTGAGGTCATTTCCGGGATAGGGATTTTACATATGATGTTCCGCATGTACCGCAAAGGTGCCGATGTTAAGCAGCACGACCGTTTCGAAAGAGATGCTTTAAGAGTTACGGGTACTGCTTTTTATTTACTGGCGGCAGGGTTAATTATTGGCGGAATACTTAAAATCATACAGGGCTATAAGCCGGATACTACTGTTGTGGGGATTATTATTTCAACTTTGTCTATCCTGACGATGTATTTTTTATTGCGCTATAAGCTTAAAGCCGGTAAGATACTTGAGTCGGAAGCAATTATTGCTGACGCCAATTGCACACGCTCATGTTTTTATCTCTCGTTTATTTTGCTTTTTTCAAGTGGGTTATACGAGCTTTTGGATTTCGCCTGGCTGGATGTAGCCGGTTCGTTTGGCATTGCAATTTTTGCTTTCCGTGAAGGGAAAGAATCCTTTGAAAAAGCTTCGGCTAAAAACCTGAGTTGTTCCTGCAATTCCAGCTGTTAAGGTTTTGCTAAAGGTCTACTTATTTAGAACAATTATAAATAAATATTGTTTGTTTAATTAAAACACCTAAAATGAGAAAATTATGAAAACTATTCATGTAATGCTCGCAGCATTGTTTGTCCTTTTTTCCGCAGGCCTTCTTCAGGCTGAGACAAACAAGCAGACTAATTTAATTTCGGCGGAAATGATCTCCGAAACCGGAGAAAAGGCATCATTTAAAGTTTATGGTAACTGCGGCATGTGCGAAAACCGTATTGAAAAAGCCGCTAAAGGATTGGAAGGCGTAACTTCTGCCAGTTGGGACCGTGACTCGGAAATGCTAACGATTAAGTACAATCCTGAAAAGGTAAAGGTTATGGATGTCCATAAAGCCATAGCCAAAGTTGGGCATGACACCAAAAAGGTGAAAGCAGATGACCAAACGTATAAAAATTTGCCCGGCTGTTGTAAATACCGGGACTAAGAGCTTCAGTCGGTTGTTATACATCGATTAAGAGGAAAAGTAATAAGCAATATCTGAGAAACAGGTATTGCTTTTTTTCTTTATTATCTTTGTAGAAAAGAAGATCAGATGCAATCTCCCATAAAAAAAGTAGCGGCCATACATGATTTATCGGGCTTTGGCCGGGCTTCGCTCACGCAGGTAATTCCGATTTTATCCCGGATGGGTATACAGGTTTGCCCACTGCCAACTGCTGTGCTGTCAACGCATAGCAAGTTTAATCATTTTCATTTTGTTGATTTAACAAAAGAGCTCCCGCCCATTATCGCGCACTGGAAGGCTTTAAATCTCGACTTTGATGCTATTTACAGTGGTTTTCTGGGTTCACACGAACAAGTGGAAATCGTAGCTAATTTGATTGACTCCTTTCGCAGGGAGAATCAGTTAGTGGTTGTGGATCCGGTCCTTGGTGATGATGGCAAAATCTATAAGCCGTTAAGCCTGGATTTGGTAGAAGAAATGAAAGGCTTGATAACAAAGGCGGACCTGATCACTCCTAATCTCACGGAAGCCGCTCTCTTATTGGATAAACCTTTTCCGGAAGATATTACCACGGAAGAAGCCAAAGAATGGTGTAAGGCCTTGTCGGATAAAGGGCCGGAAACCGTTATTATTACCAGTGTTCCTGAGCGCGATCCCAAAGCCAAAACAGCCGTTATTGCCTACGATAGCAGCGACAAGCGTTATTGGAAAGTTACTGTAAACTATATTCCTGCCAGTTATCCGGGGACGGGTGATGCATTTACCAGTGTTGTCACCGGTGCATGGCTGCAGGGAGACAGCTTACCCATTGCCTTAGATCGTGCTGTCAAATTTACCAGCATGGGTGTTAAAGCTACTTTTGGCTATGATTATGATGCTAATCAAGGAATTTTACTGGAGAAAATATTGCATACCCTGGATGCCCCTTTTCAGGGAATAAGTTATGAATTGATATGACAAAGAAAAAGAACATAAAACTTGTAGCTACTGACTTAGATGGCACTTTGCTTAATGATGATCAGAAAGTTAGCCGTGAGAATGCCATGGTTTTAAAAACCCTGGGAGACCAAAATATCCTCCGGGTTGTGGCTACAGGGCGTTCCTATTATTCTTTTAAACAGGTCATCCCTTCTGATTTTCCTATTGACTATCTTGCGTTTTCTACGGGAGCCGGGATTATACGCTGGCCCGATAAAGAATTGATTTATTCGCGTTATCTTAAAGCGGAAAAAGTAGAAGCCATCGCCCGCCTGCTTATTATGGAAAAGGTGGATTTTATGATACATCATGCCATACCCGATAATCATTATTTTGATTATTGCCGGTTTGCTTATCATAATCCCGATTTTGACCGAAGATGTCTGCATTATGGCGCTTTTGGCAAAGCCAGAAGCGCGGATACATTAAATTTTTTTAATGCAACCCAGATCCTGGCTGTATTTCCTCCGGAAAGGCTTGAGCTATTTGAGAAGTTATCCAGCGCCATGAAAGGTGTCAAGGTAATAAAAACAACCTCACCCCTGGATAAACAATCTTTGTGGATGGAAGTGTTTCCAGAGGAAGTGTCGAAAGGAAAGGCCATAGAGTGGTTGTGTCAGCAGCATGGTGTTGGTATTGACAAAACCCTGGGCATTGGAAATGACTTTAACGACCTGGATTTGTTGCGCGCAACAAATTTTAGTTATGTAGTGGAAAATGCGGCTCTACCTTTAAGAAAAGAGTTTATCGCCACCTTGAGCAATAATGATCATGGATTTGCCGAGGTTGTAGCCAATCATTTGTAAGCATGAGGGCTGATTCTTTTTTTTTGACGTGAAAATATCTCTTAAAAATCGGTGTGAAAAAGAAAAAAATGATAATTTTGCAGCTTCAAAATAAAGATTAAGCACTTTAATGGGGTGTTAGCTCAGTTGGTTTAGAGCGCATGCTTGACAGGCATGAGGTCACTGGTTCGACTCCAGTACATCCCACAAATAACAGAGCCCCGGATACGGAACAAGTGTCCTTTCAATTCCCCGCTTGTCAATTGTTTTATCTTCCAAACTGACCTTAGGAACTCGTTGTCCAAAAATCAATTGGTTTATTGCCAAACCTGGATTTAAAATCCAATGTAGCATCATCCAATTCTTCCAGGTTGTAATCAATATCATCATAAATACAGTTAACTTTAAAGTTTCCAGGAGTATCAACTAAGCCCCATACAGTTTTCTTCTTAACAATGGCTAATCCAGGGTTGTAAAAGTATTTTGCATCAACCAAATCATCATTTTTCGTGACTAATATTTCAAAACTTTCTCGATCAGCTTGAAACCCATACCTTTTTAGAGGAAAGTCAGCCTTATCTGTACTTATATTAGGATCTACTGTATAAATCCCCGATAATTGATCTTTGCTTTTTCAATATTTAGACTGTCAACTACTCTCAAGTTAGCACATGAAGTGATGAGGCAAGTAGTTAGTATAAAATAAAATATCTTCATAAGTCTGTTTCTATTGATTACCAGTGAACATTTCTGAGTACGAATCTTAACCTCAACGTCATTTCGTCTAAAAATCCCCGTTAAAAGTTTCCGTTCTACACTTCTTGTCTTATTGAGCTTTAGTTATAAGCTTGTGGAAATAACAAAGCTTCTCAAAGACACATTGATTCGGTTAAAGGTTTACGATCTTATCAACTTCCAATTCAAAATCCTTTAAATGTGTTGACATTATTAAGCTTAGTTTAGGATGAGTATGCTTAATTTTCCTAAAAATGCTTATTGCGTTTTGGGTGCTAATCCCTGCGGTTGGTTCATCAATAACCAAAAGCTGAGGTTTTTTCAGCATAGCTTGTGCCAGTAGCATCTTCTTGCGTTGTCCGCCACTTAAGGTTTCACCATTTTCTCCCAGCCATGAATCTAAACCATGAGGTAATGATAGAAACCAATCTTCCAAATCAACCATTTTTAGAACTTCGATTATTTCTTTCGCTTCATATCCAATGAAATTTTCCCGTAATGTGCCTGTAAGCAAATAAGCCTTTTGGCTGACGTAAATACATTGCGGGACAGGTAAGCTAGTTATGTCTTCCTTGTCGTTCCATTTGATATTGCCGGAACGACGATACTCGGGATAAAATAAACTGTTTAGAAATGTTGTTTTGCCTTTTCCTGTTTCACCATAGATTGCCAGCCATTCACCTTTGTTTATTTCAAGACTTACTTCATCTATTATAACTTCCGTTTCGGGAATGCAGGCGCTAATATTATTTAAAGCCAGGCTTTCGAAATCAGCCTTGGGCGTCGCTGTATCTCTATAAGTGTCATCAGTGCTAAGAATAGTATCAATATCCTGAATTTGAGAAGAGACAGAGCTTTTTTCTGATTTTCCTGAAAATAGCATCTCCGAAAGTTCTGCCTGCGCCATGATTCCAAAGAATATCCCTATAGCTAGTGGAGCATCAAAACCATAATTGCTCGAATTCCAAAGAATAAAAGTGGCAATACAGGAAAAACCAAATCCTACAATTGTCTGTAATGAAAATGAATTTCTTTGTAATTTGTACTCTAAGGAATCCAGTTTTTTTCTGCTCTTTTCTTGTTGCCACAGGGCTTTTTCTACAAGATTGTATTTGGAAATCTCGATACGAGCTCTGAAACTTTGAATCAGGTCCTGATTATTCGATTCGCGATTCTTTTTTAATTTGGAATAGTGCTGCCTGTTTCTGATCAGTATGATTTGGGGAATGATAAAAAGTAGTATCGCTGAAGAAACTAAGAACTCAATAGCAATTTCTGTTGAATATATATTCAGGAAGAAAGAATATATAATAAGCGAAATGGCAAGTGATGCAAATGGTAACAGCCAAAGCAATACATGATTTAAGATTTGGTCAATCCCATACGTGCTGTTTTCTAAAATAGAGGAATTATTATTGACTTGCTTTTTAAAATAGGGTAGTCGTGCAACCGATTTAAAAATCTTTAATTGAAGACTACGTTGAGCATCAAGGGTTGTTTTATGATTCTCGAGGCGCTCGAAATATCTGCTTGCCGTACGCAGAATGGCTATTAATCGTATTAAAGAGGAGGGGATTAAATATGAGAAAAGGGCATTGGCTGTGATAAAGGCCAAACTGCATGAGGCTAAGAACCAACCTGAAATAGCAGGAAGAGCAATAAAAGATGCAGTCCAAATTAGAAGCAGGAAAGTACCTTTTAGCCACTTACCTGAAAAAGGAAGGATAATATGCTTCAATATAAATCTACGCATGATTTGTTTGCTCCCCCCAATTTAAATGAATAACTTCTTTAGCATACTTTTCAAATCGTTGCTCATGCGATGCTATAACGACCAGTTTGTTTTTAGATAATTTTCTAATCTCTTCAATGATTATTTCAGCCGTTTCGAAATCTAAACTTGCTGTCGGCTCATCCAAAATTGCTATTGGCTTTGGATACAGAATCATACGCGCAAGTGTGATTAACTGTTTTTCGCCGCCAGATAATTGTGTGCCATTATGTGTTAGAATGGTATCCCAGTTAGTATCTTTTTTCGTTAGTATTTTATTCATAAAATCAGGATAATCCTGGTCTTTATCAGCTTTTTTATCAAGAAAAACATTGTATCGTATCGTTCCATCAAATAGAAACGGAAACTGATTCATATACGAAGTGTTTGCCATAAGCCAGTGAGATGACCAATTGTTAGATTTACCATTTACTGAGACTTTACCATCCTCTATGATTAGATTTCCTGAAAGAATCTTAAGCAATGTCGATTTTCCAGATCCGGATATTCCTTTGACAAGTACAATTCCTTTTTCCGGAAAATTAAAATGAACATTATGCAATACGCTCACCATTGTATTGGGATAGGCAAAGCTTAAGTTGCTGATTTTTAAAGATTCAATTTTGGTGTCCGCATCCCTGAAAGCTTCTTCTTTTTCCTTCTCCAGCAGTGGCATAAGCAGCTTTGCAGATGCCAGTGCTTTATTCTTATCGTGATAAGCGCTTACAAACTTTCTGACATAAAAGAAGTAATAAGGAGCAAGTATTAGTAAGAATAATGCAATATGAAAATCGTAAGTCTTACCGAATGTGCTCCCGGGCATTATACCCAATAGTCGCAATCCAAAATAAATAGCAACACCTGCAATGGCGATAGAAACGAAAAGCTCTAAAACGGCTGAAGAAAGTATGGCAATCTTCATCACATTTGTAGTTGCTTTATTTAGCGCCTTGCTTTTATCTGCCAGAAATCTTGTTTGCGCTTTGAGATTGTCTAAACTGACAATCTCGGCTATTGTTTGCAGACGATTATAAAAAACAGCTGAATACTTCATGAACAGATCTATATGTCTTTTATGAAGCGAAGTAGCTCCAACTCCTATAATTCGCATTAAAAAAGGAATAACGATTATGGAAACCAGTAAAATTATTCCGACCCATATTTCAATCCAAAAACTTAAAGCTAATAGAAGTACTACTACAAGAATGGAGGCAATGGTGTATGGGATAAAGAATGAAAAGAAAGGTTTTAAATCGTCGCTTACTCTGGTTACCAGTAAAGTGCTTGAAACAGAATCGGTTTGATTATGCTTAAGCAATTTGGGGTAAAGACGTTTCTTAAGTCTGGAAACTATTTTATTGCCGGCTTCATAATTTTTTAGTGAGGCTATATGTGCGAAAATGTACCTTCCGGCCAAAAATGCAATGGCATATATTAGCAAATTGGGCAGAATCTCATTTTTTGCAAGCCAGAGAGACGCATATTTGGATAAATACCAACTAAATGCTACGAAACAAGCTGCGCTGACAAGCGTTAACAATGAAGCCATTATATAATCCCACTTGAAATCACTTGCTTTGCTGACCAACCAACGTGATGTGCTATCTGAATTATTTGTTGTAAATCTATTATCCATTAATAAAACGATTTCAAAATAAACATAATCCTATTATTAGAAAATATGTTATGAGTGCAGTCTAAAAAGCCTTAAGACCCCTGAATATCCTGAAGGGGACTTTTTTAAACTGTTGATTTTAAGTAGTATCCCTTTAGGGATGGGGTAAAGCTGATTTTCAGAGGCTGTGATAAATTTAGTGTTTTTAGACCCGACTCAATTTTAGTTTCTAAATATAGACTAATTTTTATAAACAGTAAGCATAAACTTTATTTACATGCAGCGCAAACTAGCCTTGAGCTGTTTTATCGTTCTATTTCAGTATTTCCTGTTGATTTATAGCTTACTTTTTGAGCAGGTTTTTTGTTTGACGTTTTTAGGGGTTCTTTCTTCCTGCTATTTCCATTCTTTATCCTGAGTCAGGCTGCAAATTTATTTCTACCTTTGGCCTGGCAAAAACACCACAATGACATTTATCCAACATCTATTCAAAAAAAAGCCTGTTGATTATTCTGGTTCTTTGGGGCAGATTGCCTGGCAAAAGTTTGTCAGAAACAACTTAGCTATGACAGCTTTTGGGTTTATTTTGTTAAGTGTTATTATTGCTATGCTGGGTTATTTGATAACACCGGATGCTACTCATTTTGCCAATCAGCAACACCTTGAGCTGTCTGCGCAAAAGCCAGGGTTTCGGGTTGATATGCTTAAGCTAAGGAAAAACAGAGACATTAAACAAGTTCCTTTTATTAAGACCATGCTTTTTGGCAAGGAGCTCGCCCACCAATATGTTCCTTATCATGCTGTTGATTTTGCCGGGGATCATCTGAAGGTGGAATTGTTTACAGGCGATAATCCCAATCAGGGGCCTGTGGAAAGATATTCTTATTCCGACATTTTATTTGCTATTAACCCTGATCAGCCTCAGCAAACCGTGGAGGATGATTTGGTGTATACGGATGTTAATGGAAAAGTTCACAAGGCTGATTCGAAAGCGATGGAGGCTGCCATAAAAGAAGAACATCTGGTTGAGCAGATGTATCTTTTAGGGACAGACCGCTTTGGCCGTGATTTGTTAAGCCGGTTATTGATTGGCACCCGGGTGAGTTTGTCAGTAGGCTTTATATCGGTGTTTATCTCCTTGGTTATAGGCATTACATTGGGGGCAACAGCCGGCTATTTTCGTGCCTGGGTTGATGACCTGATTATGTGGCTGATAAATGTGGTTTGGTCAATTCCTACCTTATTATTGGTTATTGCTATTACTTTTGCTTTAGGTAAAGGCTTTTGGCAGATATTTATTGCAGTGGGGATGACGATGTGGGTGGAAGTGGCGCGTGTGGTCCGGGGACAAGTGATAAGCATACGCGAGCATGAGTTTGTAGAAGCCGGTCGTGCTTTGGGATATCGAAATTCGCGGATTATCATCCGTCATATACTGCCTAACGTTATGGGAGCGGTGATCGTTATTTCAGCAGCTAATTTTGCTTCAGCTATCCTTATTGAGGCCGGACTTAGTTTTTTGGGTATTGGTGTTCAGCCTCCGATGCCTTCCTGGGGAACCATGATCAAAGAGCATTATGCGTATATTATTTTAGACTCGGCCTATTTGGCTATTTTGCCTGGTATGGCCATTATGCTTATGGTTTTAGCGTTTATGCTGGTAGGAAACGGCTTACGCGATGCGCTGGATGTAAAAACCGTAACAAGCAAGTAGTAATGCCGGGCACAGCAAAATAATTATACGAGATAGTAAAAAAGTGTGGGCTTATCGTTAAAACTGAGAAGATTTTGTATATTTGCACGCCCGAATCAGCCCTATGCGGATGTGGCGGAATTGGTAGACGCGCCAGACTTAGGATCTGGTGCCTTTGGGCGTGTGGGTTCGAGTCCCTCCATCCGCACTCTTCCCGGGCTTTGCCCGGGTTTTGTGTTTTGCCTTAACTGATTAACGAATTGGTGAGCTGGCGAGTTGGCGATGATGCGATAGGGCGAACGAAGAGACTTAAGCGACTATAGCGACTTAAGAGACTATAGAGACTATAGAGACTTAAGAGAACGAAGAGACTAAGAGACTAAGAGACTAAGAGACTAAGAGGTTAAGAAGCTGATAGTCTGAGGGAAACGAACAAACAAAGAACCCCGTTAAATCTACTCCTATCGT
>JBNJHE010000089.1:0-10451 GCA_051748205.1 Bacteroidota bacterium
AATCAACCTCAGGTAGCCATCCTGGCTCTGGGTGCTATTGTTAAAAAGCCTGCTGTTATCGAAAGCGATCACGGAGACGCCATTGGCATACGCCATAAAATGATACTCTCGCTGTCTTATGATCATCGTGTTGTGGATGGTGCTATGGGTGGGCAATACCTGGCCAAAATGGCCGAATACCTTGAGTCTTTCGACACTTCCCGAAATATCTGACCAACAAATATCAACACTTAATTAATCGTACATTGCCCTGCGCAATGTACGATTTTTTGTTTTGACGAAAACTATTTCCGCTTCCCTGTTTAATGCCAGGGGAAATCATTATCTTTGTTTTTTAATTATAATCTTTTGACATACATAAATAACTTAGGATATAGTATTTTTTTGTTTTCTTCTGTTATGACAAGGAATCCGAACCCAATAAAGAAGGAGGCAAAACATCAAATTGAAACCAATAGAAAAGCAGTATTATATTATGGAGCTGAACTTAAAAAAGCCACTTGTCTTTTTCGATCTTGAGACAACAGGCACCAATGCAATAAAAGACCGGATCGTTGAAATCAGTATGCTGAAAATTCATGTCGATGGAAAGGAAGAGCTGTATACCCAACGGATCAATCCACAAATTCCGATATCCAGCGAAGCAACAGAGGTTCATGGAATCACCAACGGCATGGTGAGTAAAGAGCCCACGTTTGGAGAGCTGGCATCTGAAATATCTGCATTTATCGGCAGTAGTGATTTGGCTGGTTACAACCTGATGAAATTTGATATCCCCATGTTAGTGGAAGAGTTTTTACGTTATGACATTGATTTTGAAATCAAAGGACGCCGTATTATTGATGTACAAAACATCTTCCACAAAATGGAACAACGTACTTTAAAAGCAGCCTATAAATTCTATTGTGGAAAGAATCTGGATCAGGCACATAGTGCAGAGGCTGATACCAAAGCCACATATGAAGTACTCAAATCTATGTTGGAGCGCTATGCGGATGTTGATTTTGAAGATAAGCAAGGAAACATCAGCCAGCCAGTAGTGAATGATGTCGAGGCCCTGGATAAATTCTCCAAATATCATCGCAATGCTGACTTGATGGGACAGATCGTTTATAATGATCAAGATAAGGAAGTTTTTAATTTTGGAAAATACAGGGGGCAAATTGTAGAGGATGTCTTTCGCAATGAGCCGCAGTATTACGACTGGATGATGAAGGCGGACTTTCCCAATAGCACTAAAAAATTGATTACAGCCATCAAGCTAAGAGGTTTTAATAAAGATTCGGTAAATATCGGATAGCTGCATGAAGATCATATGCATAGGAAGAAATTACGAACTGCATGCCAAAGAATTCAACCATGCAGTACCACAGAAGCCTGTGTTTTTTTTGAAGCCGGATTCAGCCCTGTTACGCCGGAATCGCCCCTTTTTCTATCCTGCGTTTTCTCAGGAAATTCATTATGAGTTGGAGCTGGTCATACGTATTGACAAAGTAGGAAAGCATATCGCTAAAAAATTTGCTTCTTCCTATTACAGTGAGGTAGCATTAGGCATCGACTTTACAGCCCGCGATCTGCAACGTGAAAGCAAAGACAAAGGCTTGCCCTGGGAGATTTCCAAAGCCTTTGATAATTCCGCGGCGATTAGCCCCTTTGTTCCTTTATCTGATTTAAAACATCCGCTGCAGTTCAGCCTTTTTCAAAATGGTAAGCAGGTACAACAAGGTAATATTGAAGATATGATTTTTTCTTTCGACCAACTGATTGCCTATGTATCGCAGTTTATGACATTAAAAACAGGCGATTTACTCTATACAGGAACACCTGCTGGTGTTGGCCCTGTTGCAATAGGAGATCATCTACAAGCCTATCTGCATGACAAAAAAATGCTGTGGTGTGATATAAAGTAAGGATAATAACAAACAACAAAGGCCTTGCGGTGAGCAAGGCCTTTTCTATCAAGGGGTTTGGGTTGTTGAGGGATTAGTTCTCCCTCAATACGTTATCATCATACTCCATCTCAAAGCGCAATTTATGCTTGGATTCTTCAAGAGCCAGCGAATGAAAAAGTTGTTTCATTTCCTTGTTTGGCGCATGCGCTGCAAGGTCGGTATATAACCTGAACGCGGCTTTTTCTTTTTTCATGGCCACCACCAGGGCGCTTTCATAGTCCAGATCCGCCGAAGGCTCTACATCGGTTTTATAATCAGCAATTTTTAAATCCGCCACCTGCTGCTCACTCATCGTATAGGAGCCCTGCTCCCTGATCCTTGACAACCGCGCTTTGTGACCTACTTCCTCCTTTGCAAAACTTTCAAATACTTTTTTCATATCCTCATTGTTACTCTGTGCAGCCAAATGAGTATAAAAATCAACTGCTTTTTGCTCTTCATTCATGGCAAATTGCAGTATATCGTCTATCGTCTTAAATTCTTTCATAATCACTGGTTTTTGTTGTTTCTAATTGTTCGGCAAACTCTTCTTCAAAGCGCCTGACTAAATAATCACAGCCATAAGCAAACAAGGACAGGCTATCCTTTGGAGGCGATTGGCTAAAGGGAATATCCCGCATCAGCTCCTGTGCTGGTAAAAATCCGGCTGCTTCCATAAAAACAGCATGCACGTCCGGAAGGCTTTTTAAACCCAATGTTTCCATAATTGAATTTAGCTGTTGTATGTTATCATGATCAACCTTAGGCTGTAACATCTCTTCTTTTTCAAAAGTCTGAATGTGCCTTTCTGTATTAGTATAACTACCGCCTGTTTCATGCGGGAAAGAGGCCGGGAGAATCAAATCAGCTTTCCGGGCGGTCTCTGTCATAAAATAGTCCTGTACTAAGACAAAATCGCTGTGCTCAAACAAATCCCTGCTCACCTTTTTATCCATAGCACATCCAACTGGGTCTTCACCAAAAATAAAGAGATTCCGGATGTCACCACTGGCAAACTGTTGAAGGAATGGCGGTGGAATATCCGCTGGCAAATCCCTGACCTGCCAATGCAACTGCATCCTGCTTATTATTTCGGGGTCGTCAGCTAAAGATTTAGTTCCTACTGCGAAATCTTGCCCCACTCCCATATCCAGTATACCCTGGCTATTGTTTTTTTCTTTCAGGTTGATCAGTCCCATAGCTGTCTTTCCCAGCTTTCCGGTCAAGAGCATAAGATTACGAACTTCAGCAATAACAGACGGAGCAAGACGCTTTTCTTCTGTTATTAATACAGCATTGATGTGCCCATTAAAATCGGTAACAAAATCTTTAAGTTGTTCATGGTCCAGACCAGCGTCTTTCAATAGACTTTCATAGTTTTCTTTTAGCAGAGCCTGTTTGTATTGCTCAAACCCTTTGGTTCTGTCACGCACAAAAAGCTGGTTTACCAGTTTTTCTTTAACCATCAGATAGTTGGCAGCCCGGATAAAAGCAGCATAAGAATTTACAGATGTTATCTGATCAGCTTTACGCTTCATAGCACTATTATCTTCAGCCGTAATCAACACGACAGGAATGCCATGCTGATTCCGGGCTTTATTGACCTCAAATCCGGCTACAGCGTTATCTTCATGTAGTTCAGCACCCAAAAGCCATATTTTGGATGTCTGTGACAATTCATTCAAGGGCATATTCATATTGGAAGCAAAACGGTAGCCCATAGCATTATTGAGATAATGGAAGCTGCCCACATTGTTTGTTTTTGCTCCGGCCCGGGCCATTTTTTGTATCAGGTATAATTCTTCATTACTTAAGCGAGCCCCGCCAAAGAAAGCATTTTCGTTAGGATCAACCTGTTGGATACGCTGCTGTATGATTTGATACGCTTTGTCAAAAGCAATTTCAACAAAATCTCCATTTTTGCGCAGCAATGGTTTGGTAAGACGAGCACGATCGTTCATAATGCGATAGCCAAATTTGGGGAAACGACAAAGTGTGTTGTGTGGATTCACTCTTGCTGTCTCTTTACCGCTGGCACGAAGGATAAAGCCTGATTTATGATCAAGCGTAATCTCGCATCCGATAGAACAATAATTACAAATGGTATCAAAAGAATCTGTTTTGACGGGCGCTGGTTTAAAAGGGGTATTTTCTGTGATAGCACCGGTAGGACAGGCAGAAATACACATACCACAACTTTCGCAGTGGGTATCCTGGAGGCGATCACCCATCGCTGGGGCAACAAAAGTATCAAATCCCCTATTGACCAGCCCTAAAGCTTTAGCACCTACTATCTCGTCGCAGATCCGCACACACCTCGAACACAAAATACATTTGTTGTTATCGATTTCAATAAAAGGATGTTCATGATTGACAATATATTCATTAAAGCTACCTAAATATTTGGTTTGTTCAGCCTTATAGGTTGTAGCATGGCGTTGCAGATCACAGTTATAGAACTCCGAACAACCGCATTCCATACATCTGGAAGCCTCGCTTATTACTTTATCTTCATCCTGATATCCCAGTTCTACTTCGTTAAAATTATGGCGTTGCTCGGGTTTTAGCACCGGCATTTCGTAACGTTCCTGCTGTTTATAGCGCTGGAGATAATCAGATTTTTCCTGTTTCTTAAAATTATCCTTACGGCTGATAAATTCCTGAGGAGGTTCTGAAAAAGGCTGACCGCTCAAATACTGCTCCACGCTTCTGGCAGCTCTTTTTGCCTGAGCAATAGCTTCAATCACTGTAGCAGGGCCGGTAACCCCATCCCCGGCAGCAAACACCGATGGGATGCCGGTTTGCAGGCTCTTTTCGTCAGCGTCAAGGTCGCCCCAGCGGTTGAGCTTAAGCGCACCTTCTTGTGTATATTGGTTGATATCATCCAGAAAATCCACTTGTGTTTTCTGACCGATAGCAGCAAGAGCAAAATCCACTTCCAGCTCAAACTCAGAGCCCTCCACAGGGATTGGCCGGCGACGTCCGGAAGCATCAGCTTCGCCTAATTCCATCTTAAGTAACGTCAGCGACTTTAACTTTCCATGTTCATCCTTATTGACAGCGGAGGGATTGGTCAGAAACAAATATTCGACACCTTCTACTTTGGATTCGTGAATTTCAATAGGATTGGCCGGCATTTGCTCTTCAGCACGGCGATAGATAACATATACCTTATCCGCATTGCAACGCGTAGCCGTTCGACAACAATCCATTGCAGTATTTCCACCACCGATAACAGCCACGGTCTTACCACTAAAATCGTATTTCTGACCGGTTTGTTCCATATTCCGAAGAAAATCAATACCGGAGAACACATTCTCAGCATCATCACCCTCCACGCCGATAAGCGTTCCGCGCTGAGAACCGATTGTCAGAACAACCGCATCATAGTTATCTTTTAAGGACTTATAGCTAAGGTTATCGCCCAGTTTTTGATTATAAAAAATCTTTGTTCCAAGTTCAGTGACTGTACTTATTTCTTTTTCTAAAAGATCATTAGGCAGCCGGTATTGGGGAATTCCGTAGCGCAGCCAGCCACCGGCATGCTCATTAGCCTCAAAGATATCACAGTGATACCCCCTGGGTTGCAAGAAATAGGCTGTTGATAAGCCTCCAGGACCAGCGCCAATAATGGCTACTTTTTTTCCATTCTGAGGCTGGCAAACCGGCTTATAATGGTCATGGTTTCCTAAAAGGTCGACATCAGCAGCAAAACGTTTAAGATAATCTATTCCGACAGCAGCCTTTTCCTCCAGCAGGTTTCTTCTGCAAGCAGCTTCACAGGGGCGGACGCAAACGCGGCCACAAACAGCAGGCAAGGGATTGGTTTCTTTGATCAAGGCCACAGCCTCATGATACAAGCCTTTTTCTATCAACGAGATATAGCCCTGTACATCAACTCCGGCTGGACACTCCTGGATACAGGGCGCTTTACAATCCGCGTAGTGGTTGGATACCAGCAGATCCAGAGATGCTTTGCGGGCAGCATACACTTCTTCGGTGTCTGTATCAATCTTCATGCCTTCCGCGATTTTGGTAGAACAACTGGGTTGCATTCCTTTCATCCCTTGCACTTTGACCACGCAGGTATAGCAAGACGAAAAAGGCTGTAGCCGGGGATCATAACACAGCGTAGGGATATCAATACCTTTGCGGCGGGCAAACTCCAATATGCTCTCCCCTGCTTTCGCTGTGGTAGTTTTTCCATTTAAAATTACATTGACCGTATGACTCATAATGATCGTTTACACATATTTGTATTTATTGGACTATGATAGCATCAAACTTACAGCGGTTATAACAGTCGCCGCATTTAATACAGGCATCCTGACGAATAAAGTGTGGTTTACGTTTTTCGCCATCAATGGCCCCGACAGGGCATTTAATGGCACAAACCCGGCAACCGGTGCATTTTTCAGGGTCTATAGTATAGGTAAGCAAAGCCTTACAGCTTTTTGCCGGGCATTTTTTATCCCGGATATGGGCCTCATATTCGTCACGAAAATATTTGATGGTAGTAAGTACAGGGTTTGGCGCTGTCTGCCCCAGTCCGCACAAAGAATTATCTTTGATTTTATAGGCCAGCTCCTCCAGTTTTGCAATATCACTTTCTTCCCCTTTGCCTTCTGTGATGCGGGTTAGAATTTCTAACATGCGTCTGGTGCCGATGCGACAAAAGGTACATTTGCCACAGGATTCTTTTTGGGTAAAGTCGAGGAAGAATCTGGCCATATCCACCATACAAGTGGTCTCGTCCATCACTACCATACCGCCGGAACCCATGATCGCTCCGGTGGCATTGACCGATTCATAATCCACCTTTGTATTCGCCAGATAGGCCGGGATACAACCTCCTGAAGGGCCTCCGAGTTGTACTGCTTTAAATTCTTTATCTCCTTGTATGCCTCCGCCCAGCTTAAAGATAATATCGTTGATTGTGATTCCCATAGGAACTTCCACAAGGCCGCCATGGTTGATCTTTCCGGTTAGCGCAAATACTTTAGTCCCTTTGCTTTTTGGCGTTCCGTATTTGGCATACTGTTCAGCTCCGTTAAGAATAATCCACGGGATATTGGCCAGGGTTTCCACATTATTAATGTTGGTAGGTTCATCCCATAAGCCGGAAGCTGCCGGAAAGGGAGGTCTTTTGCGCGGCATTCCCCTTTTTCCTTCGACAGAGGCCATCAGTGCTGTTTCTTCTCCACAGACAAAAGCTCCGGCACCTTCTTTAACCACTATGTCAAAATCCACGCCTGTTTGTCCGAAGATATTATTACCCAGGTAGCCTTTCTCTTTAGCCTGTGCGATAGCAATATTGAGGCGCTTTATGGCAAGGGGGTATTCAGCACGGCAATAGATAATCCCTTGTGTCGCCTTAATAGCAAGGCCGGCGATCATCATTCCTTCCAATACTGTATGCGGGTCACCCTCCAGCAAAGAGCGGTCCATAAAAGCACCGGGGTCGCCTTCGTCAGCATTACAGATGACATATTTTTGATTGGAGTCATTTTTTAAAGCATAACGCCACTTCAGCCCAGTAGAAAAGCCTCCGCCTCCTCTGCCTCTTAGTCCGGAATCCAGAATCTCTTCAATGATAGCTTCGGAAGAAGGCTGCGAAGCCAGCAGGGTTTTGATGGCCTGATATGCCAGACGCTGCTCAGCTTCTTCTATGGATTCAGGATCCATATAGCCGCAGTTGCGCAATGCTATCTTAACCTGGCCATCAAGGTATTGCTGATCTTTTGTAGTATACAGATCGGACAACACCACATAGTCTTTTACCGGATTGTCATGGTTAACGTGGTCTTCAAGCACTTCAACGATCTTTCTTTCATCGATATGGCCATACATATAATAGCCGTTTTCGTCTTCAATCTCTACCAGGGGTTCATTATAGCACATTCCCACACAGGACGTCTTGCGTAGTTCGATATCAAGGTTTTCTGCTTTTTGAAGCGCCTCTATCTTTTTATATACCTTGTCTGCACCAGCGGCAATACCACAACTACCCAGTCCGACAGTAACTCTTTTTTTCATGGATCGCAATATTAATTTTGGTCGGAATCAGATTGACTATTTCGTTTATTTTCCTGCAAACGGATATCTTTAATTACTTTTACCGCCTTGCTGCCATCGAGTTTCCCATAGGTCTCATCCCCGATCATCATCACCGGAGCCAGGGAACAACATCCCAGACAGGCGACAGACTCCAGCGTAAACAAACGGTCCTTTGTGGTTCCTCCGTCAGAAATGCCAAGTGCTTCTGATAAAGCATCTGTTATTCCTCCTGCATTTTGCACATGACATGCCGTTCCGTGACAGACTTTGACAATGTATTTCCCTACCGGTTGCAACCGAAACTGAGCATAAAATGTGGCAACACCATACATATCACTTAATTCCAACCCTGTTTCCCTTGATATTTTTTGGAATGCTTTACGAGGGAGATAGCCATACAACTCTTGAGCTCCCTGCAACAATGGAATCAGTTTTCCCGGCTTGTGCTTGTATTTTCGGATCAAGTCATCCAGTAAGCTCAAGTCGATAGGTGGTTCACTAACCTGATGCTCTTCAGCTTTTACATTAATTCGTTCAACACGCATAGCTTGGTTTTTGGTTGTCGAAAAGTAGAAAATGTTTTGCAGATATTGAAGCCTCTCAATAATTTATATCTCTTTTAAATAAGAAATCGGTTCAAAAATCACTGCTTTTTTTATGGCGTCCGAAGATGAAGACCAACAGCTAAAACATCATGCTGCAATACAGCAGCCAGGGCAGCTACTTTTTCTACTGAATCGTTTAGTGTTATTCGGACAACGCCATTCTCAATAACATTATTGACTTCGGGAATACCCACTACTTGTCCATCCAACACCAGAGCTACTGATTTTGACAGATTTTGTCCATTAAAAGATTTACCCCTTTCGATTCAACGCTCAGATCAAATTGATCGATACTTAGGCCAAACGAGAGTAGTCGTTTAACCAATATATTGTAAACTTTATTTAATTGCTTTTTGGAGATCGAGTCGCTATAAGCTTTTTTCAGATTGTCTGGCGAATAATCCAATGAGAACTCCCACTTGCTTATTTGCGCCTGAGCAGATAAGCTTACGCTTAAAAAGAAACAAAATAATGTAATGCGCTTTGCTATTTTATTCCAGGTCATATTCTTTACCATTGCGATCGATGTATATAACTTTGTTTTCCCTTAAGGCTTTTGCCCGTGTATTATTCCGATACCCAAATCCGGATATTTCATAATATTCGGGTTGTACAACCTCTTCCCCTTTTCGGTTGATAAAGCCATACAAACCATTACGAACTATCTTCGCCCATTGAAAATCATTGTAGTTAAAATCTCCTATTTCCTGGTAGCGTGCTTCTACTATCTCCTTTCCTTTTTTGTCGATAAAGCCATAATGACCATTTCGGATAACACGGGCCCATTGAAAATCATTGTAGTTGAAATCTTCCACTTCCTGGTAGCGTGCTTCTACTATCTCCTTCCCTTTTTTGTCGATAAAGCCATAATGACCATTTCGGATAACACGGGCCCATTGAAAATCATTATAGTTAAAATCTCCTATTTCCTGGTAGCGTGCTTCTACTATCTCCTTTCCTTTTTTGTCGATAAAGCCATAATGACCATTTCGGATAACACGGGCCCATTGAAAATCATTGTAGTTAAAATCTCCTATTTCCTGGTAGCGTGCTTCTACTATCTCCTTTCCTTTTTTATCGATAAAGCCATAATGACCATTTCGGATAACACAGGCCCATTGAAAATCATTGTAGTTAAAGTCTTCAATTTCGGTGTATTCAGGACTTACAACAATATTATGATTTTCGTCTTTGCAACCATACGCACCATTTTCAACAAATAGACTCCACTTGCCATTGTTAATTATTTCATCCTGTGTCATTCTATCCTGGGCTGTTGTGGAAATAAATGACAGCAGAAAAATGGTAAAAAGAATTTTTTTCTGCATAAGCCTATATTTTTTCTTACTCATTACAAATATATTAAGAAATCAGATTAAGCCTACCATATTTAACAAAAAAAATGAAATCAGTAGCTCCCCCGCCCGAGTAAAGGAACTGCTTGGCCGCGTTACCGGAAATGCGGCTTTTTTAAAGCGAACTCCCCCCTAAAAACAGTTTCCCTTTCCGGGTAATGACATATTGCTGATTGGGGTCATTGGCTTTTTCCAGTGTATATTTAATAAGCTTATTATCTTTTAGTGGTTTTACATAATCGTCTCTGAATCGTTCTTTACTACGATAGCCCAGGCTATTGGCCAAAACATCAAGTGACACAGGAGTTAATGTTAGCATAAGTGTACTTAACAAAATTTTCGCACGTTTTTTTAATAGCTTCCCACTTTTTTCAGGCCAACTACCCACTTTTTTTAATTTTCCTAAATCTACATCCTTGTATATCAAAAATCTGACATTTGATAACTCCCTACTTTTTTCAGACCAGGACCCTACTAAATTTAAAGCGAGTTCATCAAAATCC
>JBNJHE010000090.1:0-10430 GCA_051748205.1 Bacteroidota bacterium
CTATCGTCGCATTTAACGGGGCAAGCAAGAAACAAAGAACAAGGAACAAAGAACATTGAACACGGAACATTGAACATTGAACATTGAACATTAAATTTAAACAGATGAACCGAGCCATGACAAAAACTTTAACACACACACGCATGATTAAAAAAATGAAAAGTGTATAGTTAAAAGATGATGTGTCATGGCGAGCTCCATCGTACCTATTTAATAAAATTTAGACAGATGAAAACTTTTACTTTTATTATTTCTTTATTGGTCCTGTTCACAGCCTGTGAAAAAGATGAGACCACAAACGACCAAACATCTACTGAGGTCATGAGCTATTTTCCCACAACAGTAGGTAGTTATTGGGTTTATGAAGTCAAAAAAATCGATGAAAACGGTAATTTTGTCGAATCAACGCGCGACTGTGTTATTGTAGAGCCAAAAGAAGAAATTGGCAATCAGGATTACCATTATTACAAGCATTTTTCAAACGTAACACATGTTCCCTGGCTTGATGTGTACTTTTATGATTCTCAGGAATACATTGTCAACAAAACCGGCAATAAGATTTTTGCATTGTATCATCATCAGGATACTATCAATGTTTATCATGATACTACAGTGACAAAAGACACCTTGTATACGGTTTATACCATTATGAGTGAGGCAGGTGATTCCGTAGTTGTACCTGCTGATACGTTTCGCAACGTGATAACTGCCGAACAACATACCTATCTTTATCCGGAACACTTCCCCAATCAAACTAACCATGATTTTATCGGATATCATAAATACAAGAAAGGTGTAGGAACCGTTTACTTCGAATATATTTACACGTCGGGCTATAAACTGGAATTTTCACTGATTGAATATCAGCCATAAAAACACTGAGATCGAATCAAACTAGCAAAACATCACTGTTGTTTAATGGAATTGCTTTCTTTTCCATAAAAACCAACCCCCGGCAAGTAAGGCAGCAGTATAGATCAGGCTCCAGTATTCATGCTTTACCAATGAGGTGTCCGGATAATTCATCGGAAAGATTTCAAAACTCAGAGCAGAATACGCATAGGGATAATAATCAATAAAATCCATCCGGATAAGGATCAAACCGGCGATCACAGCCAAAAGCCCTATTCCAATTGTTTTAAAAGTGTTTTTCAACCAAAGGGATAGCTGATATTGTATCGTACTTAACGCTAATACGGCAACAAAAATTTTAAGAAACCACAAGGCAAAATAGCCCAGGTTAAGTTGGTGCATAGAAAAGTTTAGTTCCGGCTTTAGCAGCGACAAAACATACACAAATACCACCAGATAAAACAGATATAGTAACAGTGTTAAAAATACCAGTAGCTGAATCAATCCCCATTTCGACAAATAAATATTCAGGCGGGACACCGGAGCTGTAAGGAGCATCTTCCAGCCCTGGGCCGAATGCTCTATACTAAGGATCAGGCTATTAATAATCACCACAAACAAAGGAAAGAGGATCATTATAACACTGTTGATCCCCATACTAATAAACTTATTGTATGGGTTCACATCCATTTTGACAAGCCGCTCTCCCTGAAAGTAAAAAATCAGAAAGATAAGAAGAGCCATAATCAGCGGACCCACGACACTGATCCAGATGGCAGGTGTGTGTCGTATTTTTTTAAATTCGGCAGTAAGAAGTATTGCGTTCATGATTTTTAATCTTTAGTCAGGTTTAAGAACATTTCTTCTAAGTCTTCTTCAAAAACAGAGGCATGATACACATCCAGCTTGTGGTCGACTAAGCGGCGGATAACTTCAGCCATTGTTTTGTTATCGGGACAATCAAGCAAAAGCCGGCCATCCTGGTTTTGGATTACAGAATAGTGCTCACCCAGCAATTGGATCGCCTTTGAATTATCATTGGTATTGACTACTGCTTTGGCAGCAGAAGTTTTCATCGCTTGCAGCTCCTGCTGGCTTCCCTCAAATACCAATCGTCCTTTTTGGATAATCCCAATCTGATGGCTCAGGCGTTCAGCTTCGCTCAGCAGGTGTGTTGAAAGGAAAATGGTAATGCCAAGATCACGGTTCAGGTCAATCAACAGGTCACGGATTTCGCGGATTCCTTTAGGGTCCAGCCCATTAGTAGGCTCGTCCAGCACAAGCAGGTCCGGTTTTTGCAACAATGCAACCGCCAGGCCTATACGCTGTTTCATCCCTGTTGAATATGTCTTAACTTTTTGAGCAGCGGCTTTTTCCATCCCTACCTGCTGAATTACTTCTATAATACGCTGCCGGCCAACATTTCGCAAATCAGCCTGGATTTCAATATTTTTGTATCCACTCAGATGTTCATACAAACCAGGAGATTCAACCAAAACCCCAATTTGTTTATTGATTGCCTGCCGGTTTTGCGATGGGATTCCAAGTATGCTTATCTCCCCGCGACTGGGAGTCAACAGGCCCAGCAATAACTTAATGGTTGTACTTTTACCGGCTCCGTTTGGACCCAGGAAAGAATAAATCTTACCCTTTTCTACTTTCAGACCAACATCATATAACGTCTTCGTATTATGACGATATGAAAAGACAAGATGGTCAGCATTAATTGCCAGTTCTGACATAAAGCAATATGTTTGTTTTTTTTCTTCGTATCCAATATTGTGCCACCCTGCAAAGCAAACGATTTTCTTTAAAGTGTCAAAGATAAATCTGCATAATTTTTACCTGCAGATTTGCTTGCTGAAGACAATAGCATAAAGTAACAGCATTTTTCTCAAAGGCTTCTCCTCATTTTGTCGAACCAGCAGATAAAAATAAAGTGATTATAACTTATTAGCTGTGTCAACAATCATTTTTTGAGAATCAGTTAAAACTAACTCCTTTCTAATATCATCAGAGCGAGGTGAGAGAAAAGACACCTTGCTTAATTGAGTATTAGACAAAAAAATCATGCACAGCAAGTCGCGAATATCCAATTCATGCGAAGTCACCTCATCAAGATACTGGATATAGGACGTTACAATTCCAGGGTTTTTCAGACTGTAAGAAGCCGCATATGTCAGGCCCAGTATTGACTTTTTATGATAATGCATCACCTGATTATCCACCAGATTCTCTCGAACATGTTTATAAAAAGGGATCTGCACTCCCAGTTCCTCAACCCAACTATACAACGATTTATTAGCATGGCTCCGCCCCACCGCCTGAATCAAATCATTTATCATTGAGTGCGGGCTTGGTGTATCGTTGATAATGGTCAGGCCTTCTTCATTAAATTTAAGCTTTCCCATCAATATGGCTTCTGTCAATACTGAGAAAGTCACGAGATTTTGGCTCCTTTCGAATGGTATTAATTTTTCTTTTTGTGGATCTGCATGATCCAGAAGAACCACTCTGTGAGGCAATTTGAGATTTTGCATATTCATTTAATTATTATCATCCAGGTGTGTGTCCGCCCATGGCGGATAATGGCACAGTTTATACAAAGAAACACCAAATCTATAAAGAAGTTTTGGGCTGACAAACTACCATTAAAGAATTCTTAAAAAGATGCCCGTTTTGGAGATTATTTAAAAGTCATGGCTAATATTTTTGCCCTTTGAGAAATTTCTATTATTTTTATGAAAATTTCGATCATTAATAAACCTTATGCAAAAGAGCGAAATTTACACTTTTTTCCATCGTTTAAGGCTAAGCCAAACGCTAACAATTTCGTTTTTAGTCCTGACCGCCTTAATCATATTAATTGCCAATTACATTCATGGTGGGTTGCTCGAATCAAAAATGCAGCATGAATATCTGGTGATTATTCTTTTTGCTATTGTCAACCTTACTGTTGTTTTGTTGCTCAACGGAAAAATTAAAAGGGCCTTGCTACAATGCATGCCGGATGACAGCATTAAAGCAAAACTCATAAACTTCCGCAAAGCCTACTTCAAACAGCTTTTCTGGACTACTGTATTAGTACTTTTAAATAATCTGGCGTTTTTGCTCACAGGCCTTGAGCTTATTTTTCTACAGACCTTTGCTTTACTGATTTTTTTGTTAAGCCTGCAGCCTACAGCAGGCAAATTCTTAAAGCACAGCGCTTTGTCAGATCAACAAAAGCAATTATTCTATTAATGCATCGCCATTAAAAATGAAAACCTATACCCTATGATAAAAATTTACCATAATCCCCGATGTAAGAAAAGCCGTGCCGGGCTGGATTACCTCAAACAAAAGACAACACAATTTGAAGTTATCAAATATTTGACGGATCAGCCCTTCAACAGGGAAACGTTAGCCGATGTTTTGGACAAAACCCAACAGCCCATTGACAATTTCATCCGCACGCAGGAATCTATTTACAAGCAATCATATAAAGGAAAAGACCTAAGCCGGGAGGAATGGCTGGAGGCAATGGTCGCTAACCCTAAGCTGATTGCCCGTCCGCTGGTGGTTAAAGATCAACACGCAGTATTAGGAGACCCCCCAGAAAATATTGACACACTGTTTTAGCAAAATATGTTAACCCAATTAATAATCCGGGACACATGAAGCGCACATATTAGATGCATGCTTCATACCATCTCAAAAAAAACAACATCCTATGAAAACGCGTAAAGAAAAAGACTCATTAGGCTATGTAGAAGTTCCCGCAGACAAATACTGGGGAGCACAGACACAACGCTCGAAAAACAATTTTCCCATCGGCACAGAAAAAATGCCTCAGGAAATCATAGAAGCGTTTGCCATTCTAAAAAAAGCCTCCGCCCTGACAAATATGGAATTAGGGGTATTGGAAAAAGAAAAAGCTGAACGTATTGCCAAAGTGTGTGATGAAATTCTGGCCGGAGAACATGACGAACAGTTCCCCCTGGTTGTTTGGCAAACAGGATCAGGCACGCAGTCGAACATGAACTTCAATGAAGTTATAGCCAACCGTGCCAACTTCATAACAGAAGGCAGTATTGGAGGCAGAGGAGCGATTCATCCCAACGACCATGTAAACAAGTCGCAATCGTCGAATGACACCTTTCCGACAGCGATGCATATTGCTGCTATAAAGCTGCTATATGAAACGACCATTCCGGGAGTGGAGTTATTAAAAAATATGTTGGATAAAAAGGCGAAAGATTATCAGGAGGTAGTTAAAACGGGGCGAACACATTTAATGGATGCCACGCCTTTAACGATGGGACAGGAATTATCCGGTTATAGTTCACAGCTCGACCATGGGCTAAAAGCACTAAAAGCGACAATTCCACACCTGCAGGAGTTAGCTTTAGGCGGCACAGCAGTAGGCACAGGCTTAAATGCGCCCAAAGGCTATGATATTCTGGTAGCAAAAAAGATAGCAGAATTAACAGGCTACCCCTTTGTAACAGCAGGGAATAAATTCGAGAGTTTATCTGCTCATGATGCTGTTGTAAGTGCTTCCGGAGCGCTAAAGACGCTGGCCAGCAGCCTGATGAAAATAGGCAATGACATCCGGCTTTTAGCTTCCGGTCCACGTTGTGGGATTGGCGAATACAATATTCCGGCCAACGAGCCGGGTTCTTCGATTATGCCAGGGAAAGTCAACCCAACACAAGCCGAAGCACTTACCATGGTGGCAGCTCAGGTTATGGGCAACGATGTATCCATTAATGTAGGAGGCATGAACGGCCACTTTCAGCTTAACGTTTTTAAGCCTGTTATGATTTATAACTTCCTGCAGTCGGCACGCCTGATTGGCGATGCCAGCAGAAGCTTTAGCGAACGCTGTATTAGCGGGCTTGAGCCCAATCATGAAAACATAAATAAAAACTTGAAGAATTCGCTGATGCTGGTTACTGCATTAAATTCACATATCGGCTACGACAATGCTGCAATTATAGCTAAAAAGGCCCACCATGAAAATATGACTCTGAAAGAAGCTGCTATTCAATCCGGACTTGTAACAGAAGAACAGTTTGATGAATGGGTGAATCCGGAAAATATGGTCTGAAAAACTCCGGCCGGAGAATCCCGCTTTCTCCGGCCCAATTATGGTCTTGCTATTGGAAAATCCTACGATGCCTGTAGATTGCTTCCCGGCTCATTTCTTTTAATATATCAACAGCATTTAAGATCATTACTTCGCTCGGAGGAAAAGGGACAGGCTTTACTCCCAGCTTAGACTTTGTCTTTTTCGACAAGGCATCCAGATCGCCATGAGTTTGTATGTAGGCATGCTCGAAATGCCATTCTGTGGTAATAGGGTCTGTTTTCAATAACTGGTTACTGCCAGCTTCTATAAACTCCAAACGTCCTGTAATTGTAGTGTGCTTCAACATCTTTGTTTCTCTAACACTACAAGAAATCTCCCTGGTCTTTTTCACTTTGATATCATTGCCCAGGCTGTCCTTTTTAACATTTCCATTTTCATCCAATACATATTCATAGCCATCATTCACCGTTTTTGTTTCGGTATATTCGAGCTGTTTTAACTGCTCAGGGGACACCATAATCCCCTTAAGCTTCAAGTCGATATAATAATGATACTGCTTACCTTTCACCTGCCGCGTATCATAGGTAACCCATTGCCTGTTAAGGTTGGATAAGGAAATTTTATACAGCTCGTCCTCAAACCCCTCCGGTAGTGCTATATTGCTTTCGTTTGACATAGTAAACAACACCTGAGACTGGCCTTTAGCCATAGCTTCACGGATATATTGATCTGTGTTTTTATATTGCGGTAAGATATTTTTCACTCTCAAAAGCTCATCATAGGCTTTGCGGGCATCAAAGCGCGAATCCGAATCCAGCAATTTCCGTGCATGAGCATATAAATATTCGGCTGCCTTTTTTTGAGCATTCACTTTTTCCTGCTCAAAGTTCATATAAGCAAAATCAATCCGGTTGAGGACAGAAGAAGGCAATCTGCGCACCAGCTTCTGCCGCCGTTCCATCTCCTCATAAATGATATAAATCTCTTCAAAGACATCGGGGCGCCCCGAAGACCGCAACTCGCGTATGCGCTGCTGATCCTCCTCCATAGCTAAATGATAGGCTTTCTTCAAAACGCCCTGCTCATCAACCTTAGAGGGTTTTCTGGATAGCTTTTTTACCGATTTTTCTATTGCTCTGTCATACTGTCCACGTTGTAGATATTTCTTCGACGAGACACAACCGACCATGCTAAGCGTAAGCAATATTAAAAGTAGTTGACGCACCATAATAGTCATTTTTTTGTTTAAGAAAATTATCTTCAATTATCAAGCCAAATTTCAACAAAAATAGCTATTTATTGCACAATCTTTTGCCTTCAGTTTTAACAATTAGCAGAAAGCTTTCCGGCAGCTCATTTTCACTCGCTCTAACCAACATTATTCATAAAAAAAACCTAAATTGATATCCTTTGCTGAAACCATTCCCTCAACCCGGGGAAATTTCTTACTTTCGCAAACGCTAAAAAATAAGGTACCAAACAAGCCAAAATACAGATGTGGTCAACATTAGTTTCCATAATATTACGAAATAGGTTATTTAATCTGATTATTATCGGATTATTAACCATCTTCTTTGCTTATCATGCCACCAACATCGAAATATCGTATCAGATGACACGGATGTTGCCAGAAAAAGACAGTCTGAGTATTGAATACCAAAACTTTAAACAAACATTTGGTCAGGATGGCACCTCCTTATTTTTGGGCATACAGGACGACAGGCTTTTTCAACTAGACCACTATCAGGCTTATTACGACCTGACACATCACATTAAAGAACTGGAAGGTGTCCAGGAAGTTTTGTCTGTCAGTCGTTTGTTTTCCATGAGACGAAATACAGAAAAAAAACAATTCGACTTTTATAATGTCGTACCCCATAAACCAGAGACACAAAAAGAGCTGGACTCATTAACAAAAAAGATTCACAGCCTCCCTTTCTACCAAAATAAACTGTATAATCGAGAAACAAACAGTGCTGTCATGATGATCGTTCTGGAGGACTCAAAATTAAACTCCAGTGCCCGGGAAAAACTCATCGACAAGATCAAAGATTATGGCAATCAATATCAGGAAAGTCAAGATATTCATGTTCATTATTCCGGTCTACCTTATATCCGGAACCAAATAACCAAAAAAACTGAGCGGGAGATTTTTCTTTTTGTCCTTTTGGCTCTTGTTATCGCCTCCATAACCCTGTATTTGTTTTTCCGCTCCTTTAAAGCTGTCTTATTCCCCATCATCATAGTCATTATTAGTGTAATATGGTTAATGGGAATTATCGAGATTTTAGGTTTTAAAATCACGATGTTATCAGCCATACTGCCTCCTTTAGTTATTATCATTGGCGTAGAGAACTGCATATTTTTATTGAATAAATACCATCAGGAGTTCAAAGCCCATGGCAACAAGATTCGCTCTCTGTCTCGCATGGTGCAGCGCGTAGGCAATGCCACATTCCTTACAAATTTAACCACCGCTACCGGCTTTGCTGCATTTATTATCACAGGAAACAGTTCGCTGGTAGAGTTTGGGATTGTTGCCTCCATAGGAATCCTCTCAGTCTTTTTATTATCTGTCTTTTTAGTACCTATATTCTTTAGTTACATCCAGGCACCGAAACTCACGCACACCCGCCACCTTGATAATCAGTTTACCAAAGGCGTATTAAAAAATATTGTCGTAGCAGCCCGCAAAAAACGTATTTATATTTATTTGATCTCTGCTATGTTGATTTTTATCGGGTTCATTGGAATGAACAAACTGGAAACCAATAGCCATATTGTAGATGATCTTGCAAAAAAAGACATCCTGTACAAAGACATGTTGTTTTTTGAGCAAAACTTTGGTGGGGTATTACCATTTGAAATCGCGATAGACACAAAAAAGCCCAAAGGCCTGCTACAAATAAAGCACCTACAGAAAATCGCTCAGCTGCAAGACAGCCTGCAAACCTATGAATCATTTTCCACTCCCTTGTCCCTGGTAGAAGTTGTTCGCTTTAGCACACAGGCATTTTTCAAGGAGTCACCCGCTTTTTACCGCTTGCCCAACAATCAGGAAAAGAACTTTATCCTGTCCTATCTGCCTTCTTTGGAACAGGCAAACCAAAGTATCTTAGAAAACCTGGTAGACAGCAACCTCCAAAAAACAAGAGTTAGTGTTCAGATTGCTAATGTCAGAACAGATGAATTAAGAGAAATCAAAGAAAAACTACAAAAAGATTTAGCCTCCATCTTTCCTGATGATGACTATACTGTGACATTAACAGGAAGCAGCATTGTCTCCTTAAAAGGCTCGGACTACATGATTAAAAATTTAAAGCAAAGCTTATTGCTGGCTATCCTTGTCATTATCTTGTTGATGACTTTATTGTTTCGTTCGATTAAAATGGTTTTTATCTCTATGCTGCCAAATTTGCTTCCTCTTTTGTTAACAGCTGCCATGATGGGATTTTTATCTATTCAAATCAAACCTTCCACCGTGTTAATTTTTAGTGTGGCACTGGGAATTTCTGTCGACAATACCATTCATTTTTTATCGCGCTACCGCATGGAGCTAAAGAAAAACAATTGGTACATTAAGCCATCAGTTTATCAGGCTCTTATTGAGACAGGCTATAGCATGATCTATTCTTCCATCGTATTATTTTTTGGATTTATCATCTTTTCGCTTTCTTCTTTTGGCGGTATCGAAGCTATGGGTTTGCTAATTTCCTTTACACTAATTGTTGCAGTACTGTCAAACCTGTTGTTGTTACCATCACTATTATTATCATTAAATAAAATCGTCACAACAAATTCATTCAAGCAGTCGGGCAAAAAGCTTATCCCGGAAGAGGAAGCAGCGGAGGAAAGATTATCATCTGACCAACAGGAGCCCAAATAACAGAAAGGAATTAAGCGCGAATAATATCTTCTATCTACAGATTTTTTCTTATTTTTATAGCAAGGTAATCAAGTACATTTTTTTGGATAACAGGATTCCAAAAAGGCACATATTAAACATTTATAAACAAGCAAAATGTTTAACTCTAAGAACCGAGCCATGATCCGTCGAAGACGGAACACACAGTGGGATGATTAAATGTGAGGAAACGAATTGCCAGAAGGCTATGTCATAGTGCGGTGGGATTTCCGCCTTAGGCGGAGATATAGGGGCGCGAGTTGGCGATGAAGCGTTGATGCGATGAGGCGATAGGGCGAACGAAGAGACTTGAGAGACTAAAGCGAACGAAGAGAATGAGAGATGAGTTGTGAGAGATGAGCGATAAGATAGCGCAACAGCCAACACAGAACAAGGAACACAGAACACAGAACAAGGAACAAGGAACCCCGGTGAAACAGCTCCTGCCGTCGCGTTTCACGGTTTACCCCGTTGAATTGCGGTAGCAATATTCAATCGGGTGCAAGCAAGGAACACCGAACACCGAACAAAAATAAAA
This sequence comes from Bacteroidota bacterium, assembly GCA_051748205.1. GTDB lineage: Bacteria > Bacteroidota > Bacteroidia > Bacteroidales > PWNQ01 > PWNQ01. Next base: position 10,369 of record JBNJHE010000090.1, read on the forward strand.
AATATGAAAGGAATTATTCTGGCCGGAGGCTCCGGCACTCGTTTAAGCCCCTTAACACAAGC
>JBNJHE010000091.1:0-10430 GCA_051748205.1 Bacteroidota bacterium
GCGGTTGGTTCGTTCTGCAATGCAATCCCGTCATCCGTATTATCTTTAAAAATAGTATATCCACCCATCATAAGCTGGTCGTATAAATTTTCTCCGTAAACAGACTGTACAACTAACCTTGACTTTTTTGTTTCGTGTCTAATAAAACCAACAGCCGAAAAAGAACTAATTTTATCATCAGTATCATCAGTTTCCAGCCCCGGTGCTAACGCCTTATATCCACCACCAAGCCCCAAGGTCCAGTTTTTGTGGCTATAATGAAGTTGCCCGTGAAAGTCCGGATGTCCTCCTTTATACATATAAGTAGGTGTATACCCCAGAGGACCTAAATTAGCAAAATCGCGCTGAGAAATAATTGAACCAATAAGTTTAAACTTACCCGTTTGATGCTCTATTCTGATTTGTGGCCCACGGTTGAAAGCGTGAAAAGGAGCCCCGATGTTTAAAGACAACACTTTGGGAAATGCCTCCGGAACTGTTAAAGGATGCCAATATTGCCCAAAAAGTGCGGATGTATTTTCCCAGTCCAGTTTTAGGTAAGCATGCCGTAAACGCAAACCATCTATATCAGCATTTGATACTCCGCTGAAATCTGCTTCTATAGCTGCACTGCTTTCTGCATTCCATATTTCAGCACCGCTAATATCTGCCCGCACGCGAGAAATCAAAGCATATTGATTATAGGTCGGATTATCGTGCGAAGGATCCGAATTATCCTTGGGGTAAAACAACAATAAGTTTTCTCTTGAATCAACAATGGCCCGGGAATCATAAACATAATCGGCTTTTACATACCCCGAGAACTTAATATCCGTACTGTCTGAAAAACTCTGCGACTGAAGATTAGCTAAGCTTAATAATCCTGAAATAAATAATAACACCCTTTTTTTACGCATATCTCAAAAATTTGCGCAAATGTAAAGAAAGGTTTGTATTAACGCAGTATAATTTTCGTTAAGTAAGATTTTTTTTCATTATTCACTTTAATCAGATAAATACCAGGGTCTAACTTAGCATAACAAGTAAAACTTTCCCCTTGAAACGTTCCTTTGGAAACGACAACACCCTGCATATTATATATCTCATAATCATAATCATCCGGGTATTGTGTCTTTACAGTAAAAAATTTCTTTGTGGGATTGGGATAAACAGATATATTATTATCTTGAAGACGCTCCTCTACATAACTGACATTAAAATACTTATATGCTGCTCGCTCAGCAGCCTTTTCAACTTCAGATTGATTATTTCCCGCCATAATTGCATAAGCTATAACCAGAGAATCTCCGGGAGCAAGATCATAAGGTCCGGAACTCAAAAGGTGAGAAACATTATTTCCATGAGAGAGGGAAAACCCGGCTTTATCCCTGTTATTTTGCAAAGCTTGCCACTTTTCATATCCTGCAAACCCATCATCAAGCTCTATGCTGTTATCGTCCCCATCATTATCAAAAGCATAGTGATTTATGGGTTCAGAAGCATTTAAAATTTTCATTCCTCCAAAGCCATACCCCTCTGTATCATAAACAAAGGATAGATTTTTAGCCTTATCCCACTCACAACGATTTTTATGACTATGATGGATATTCCAGTCTGCATAGTACCCAGTATAAATATCATCAATCACAGATCCAGTATTGTTTTGTATTACGTATTCCAGGATAATGTATCCGTCATCTTCAGGAGCACTCCAATCCAAAATATTCTGTGTTACGGACAACCCCGTGCTTAAATTACCAAGATCAGCATCATCAAAAACAGATTGATATTGATTTTCATAATATGGTTGAGACGTTATACTTTTCTTTTGGATTACCTGAGAAACAGAAAAATCATCATCAAATCCGTTTTCACCATAGATAACATCACTTACTTTGGCCGGGGCAATACCCACAAGAAGACCACCAATTGACAACATTGACTCTTTCATGTTTTTATGCAAAAGGCCAATTCCTTGTTTATATTGATCATCATTATATCCCATGCGGGAAGATGAGTTCATGGTCACTTTAAAGTCGCCCGTATTCAATGTGAGATATCCCCGATTAAAAACCTGTTGAATATATTGATAATCCTGCTGGTTACCATAGTTATATATCAGTTTAAAGTCGACAGGTTCGGAAACAGGCATACCAGGTAAGATAACAGCCCGGAAAGGATTATTCACATTACTTATCGACCCCATTTCCTGCAAAGCGCCAATTGAAAAAGTCGAGTCAAGCAAAAATACAGAAGGATGTTCGCAACGGAGAACAACCTGTGCATTTAACGGTGTTTCTTTAAGATAGTTTGTAAACTCCCCGGAAATAAGGATTGTATCATAAATCCCGGGATTTATATTCTGATGGCTCCAGCTAATATTCGAAAAACGCACTGAAGACTTAGATATATCATTAACAGCCTTATACATATCAAGAATACCAGAACCAAGTTTGTCTTTAAATTGACTCATCACCAGATTTTGATAAACATTCCGTGTATTCCGCCGGATTTGTTCACCGGTCTGCAATGCACTAAGGTTTGGGAATTGAGACCTTACCAGTCCCGCCGTAGCTGCAACCATCGGTGATGCGGTTGAAGTACCGGACATGTTCACATAATTGCCGTTATTCCAGGTGCTCCGGACAGATGCTCCGGGTGCTGCCAGGTCAACAGAATGATGATATGTCGAGCCGGTCCATTTATAATCTTTGTAATTTGTAGCAGCAACACTAATAACATTGTCATAACCTGCAGGAAAATATTTTTCATCGCTATTACTATTGCCGGCAGCAGCAACAACTAAAACATCTTTATTGTAGGTTGCATAATTAATAATATCCTGACCATACTGTCCGGCTCCGCTTAATCCACCCCAACTGCAGTTCACTACAGCACAGCCCTGATCAGCAGCATAAACAATGCTTTCATAAGACATTGTTAATTTACCAAGTTCATCATCAATCTTAACAGGCAAAAAAGGTATGTTCGGTGCCAAACCTGCAATGCCCTCATCATTATTTGTTTCTGCTCCTAAGAGTCCTGAAATATGCACTCCGTGTCCGAGTTTATTCACGTCTGTATCATTATTTCCTTCTCCCAAATCCCAACCACGGAAGTTATCCACATATCCGTCGTTATCGTTATCTAAACCGTCTATTGTGTCGTTATAATTATACGCTATTTTATTGATTAAATCCGGATGATCAGTATCTGTTCCCGTATCGCTCAATCCAAGGATAAGTGAAGAATCTCCTTTTTCAATACCCCATGCTCTGTATGCATTAATATTATCCAAATAATACTGACCCGAAATTTGTGGATCGTCAGGAGAAAACTTTCCTTTTAAAAGCTTTGGAGGATAAATAATCTCAACATATTCAAAGTAACCGGAGCGATACAACAAATCCTGAGCAAATTCCGGATTTACTTCTGTATCAAATGTAAATTGATATATCCGTGATAAATCCACAAGAGGTTCCCCGTCAGCATTTGTTTCCTCAGTAATTTCCGGTTTTTCGGGAAATTTTTTTTCATAAGACAAACCTGAAAGCTGATTTTCCCATACCTGTTGCCAGGAATTATTTTCCTTATTTTCCAACACCTGCCTGTACTTGTTTTTCAGCTTAACCACCAATTGGCCATCCAATGGTTCCTGGCTGAAAAGTAAGCCAGCGCATACAACAAATAGAACTGAGATTAGTACTTTTTTCATTACTTCCTAAAATTTATATCCCAAAAATAAGGAATTTGCAACAAAAGAACAATTTTTTTATAAAAACAAACGAAAGGAATTTTTATCTGATATTCCGCTTCGACTGCCGGCGGAATTTGACAACCCTTCGATAAAAGCAGCTACGCAAGGGTTACTAATCCCTGAGCGCCAGCGAAGGAGTGGAAGCCCCGGGGAGAAATTTCCCTGCCTTCTGGCAATCCCGGAATAGAACAATATGGTTTTGATATTGTTATTCATAAAATATAACAGAAACAACGCTTTTTCTATTAGTCCACTAAAATGTTAATCAACTATGCTAAAACAAATTTACACTATTTCCTTTCTGCTAATTTTTTCAGGCCTTCAGTCTCAAATAACCATTAGCGAATCAGACATGCCTGATTCCGGCGATACTATCCGCATTAGCCAGGGAATTATACCAATGTCGGTTTCTACTTTTCACACAGCTACAGATACAACCTGGGATTTTTCTCAATTGACAGCCGGTAATCAAAAGGTAGTCGAATTTGAAGATATATCACAGTTACCTTTAACTTATCAAAGCGTGTTTAACAATCCTTTGAATCCTGAAAAACAAGCAGATTATGGCATTAAGGAAGGGGATTCCATTAGTTTTTCGAACATCACGTTTACTGATCCTTACACATTTTTGCAAAAAACCAATAACCATTATGGTAAAATCGGATATGGTGTGACTTTTAACGGGGTCGCCATTCCCGGCGATTATGACAGTCTTGAAGTGCTTTACGAATTTCCATTATCTTATGGAGATACCAGTTCCTCCCATTCTGTCTCCAATCAGGATATGCCTTCTATAGGTTTTGTGGAACGTGAAGTGTATCGTGAAAATAAAGTAGATGGCTGGGGGAAACTAATAACGCCATACGGCCAATTTGATGTTATACGCGTACGTTCGGAGGTTACCCAGCGAGATAGCATAAATCTTGACTCTTTTCCTTCTTTTCCGGCTATCACATCACAGCGCACTGAACTTAAATGGATCGGAAAGAATCAGGGTATCCCGTTACTAAAGATAACTTTACAAAATGGAATAGCTATTGAGGCAGAATACATTGATTCAGTCAGAAACATAAATACTGCTGTAACAGAAGTTGAAGAAAAATCTTCCAGTGTTTACCCCAATCCGGTCACCACAAATGCTGTGATCAATTGGCAAGCTGATTTTGAGAAATTGAAGGTTTATAATGTTATGGGCCAATTAATTTTCCAAAGCGGAGTGAAAAATCGAACCCAGTTTACTATTAATGAAAGTATTTGGCCAGAAAGTGGTCTTTATTTAATAGAGTTATCCGGAGAAGATGTAATTTCCCGTCAAAAAGTGATAAAAAGATAAGGCCGGTGCTATAAGCGGGATTCTGTATTTTCCCCGAGGGGAAATTCCTGTCATTTATCTGGACCGGCAATTGCTTGCCGGCTCTAGCAGCTTACCCCCCGGAATCGGGCGAGCAACCCTTAGTCCGGCTTCGCCGGACACTCCGGTATATGTAGCTTTGCACCCCATAAGGTTTACCATCATAACAGTCACCTGCTATGATCGTGAGCTCTTACCTCACGGTTTCACCCTTACCTTAGATATCACTAAAAGCGACACCCAAGGCGGTATTGTTTCTGTGGCACTATCTGTCACCGCATAGCGGCGCCTTCCAGTTAGGAAGTATGGTGCTCTGTGGTGTCCCGACTTTCCTCCGCGCTTAATGCGCAGCGACAGAACACACCGGCCTTTATAAGAACTTTAATCTATTTTTTTTATTATACGACTTCTCATCCCAAAAGTTTAATCCTGAAATATCCGTGCAATTGTGGCTCCAACACCATAATCAGCGATGGGTGCATCATGAACTTCAATATAATCGTATTCACTGAGTGTTCTGCGAATTTCAGCCTTTAAGATACCGGCTCCAACTCCATGGATAATTATTAACCGTTGAACATTATTAATCAAAGCACTTTCCAAAATCCTCCTGAAGTAATTCAATTGAGTATTCAATATCTCCATAGAGTTCATACGCTGATAGTCATCTACCAGTTGTTCAATATGCAAATCTACTTTCGCTTCTCTTTCCCCTGTAATATGACGATCAATAACAGCAGTGCGGCTAACGACTTTTTCAGACTCCGGACGGAAAATTTCCGCTTCCTTTCCTACTGACTCGCTATATACTTCCGTTGCTTTTGGTAAAAGCCCGGGACGGGAAAGCTGAAATGCAAAGAGTGGACTATTCCATCCCGGATATTCCTGAAAATTCTCTTCTTTATAAAACCGCTTTGGTCTTATGCGAAAACTATCGTTAGCAGGCGCTAAAGGCTGTTTTTCGTCATGCACATACAAAATCTGGTACAATCCGGCAGTCCATTGCTCTATTTGTTCTCGGTTGATGGTTTCAATATATTCCCTGTTATTAGCCGGTAAAAAACCGTGCTTTCTCAGGTTATGATCTCCGGAATGGGATGTATAAAGTGAAAAATAGATTTTATACCCTGTATTATTTAAAATATAAACATCCAAATTGCCAACCATAGGGGGTTTCGCTGCTTCAGTCTGAAACACCAGATAAATTCCTTGCTCCATCCCTCGCTGCGGTTGTAGTGGCTGCGACCTGGCTTGTTGCTCAGCTCGAGACTTTACATCCTCATCTGCTTCTTTCACTTGATAATCTTCGGCAAAAACCTCACTGCCAGCTCCCTGATCTTCTATTTTGATCAAATTATTTTTTAGCGTAGGGATATCAAAACCATCTTCAATAGTAACATGCACCATGTTGTTATCAAGTATCTTAGACACGATACCGCCTCCTTCTTCATTTAAGAATTTGACCTTATCGCCTACTTTTAAGTTCATAATGGTTTTATTTTTAAAATTATACTATCATTAGCGTTTCGCGCGTCATTCCGTTAAACATTATCCAAAGCTTTTTACTTTAAGGCTTTTTTTAGACGGTTACTTATAACAGCAGACTGTGTGTGAAATGAAGACTAAATAACAATTAATGACTACCAGTGACATTGTTTTGCTTGCTCACGCTAACTATCGAGACCACCCATCCCATTTAATCATTCTTCTTTTTGTTTAAGGCAAAGTACTCGTTTCAAAACATCTTCTTTCGCTTGAGAAAATACGGTAACAAAATCTGGTCAAATCCCTGACTGATATCAGCCGGCACATATTCGATATTATATTGTCCACATTTCAGCAGCAATTCTTTATGAAATGTTCCGATCTTTTGCAGATATTGCTCTTTAATCTCCCGGGGATTGAGCTTCAACTCCTGCCCACTTTCCATGTCGATAAAACGGTAGGGCCTGTTATCGAATTCAAAATCCATTTCGGTTTTGTTATCCACAGTATGAAAAAGGATAACTTCATGTTTATTGTGTTTCAGATGTTGCAAAGCCGAAAATAGTTTATCCACATTTTCATAAGTCTCAAACATATCACTAAAGATAACAATCAGCGAACGCTTATGAATACGTTCAGCGATATTGTGCAACACAGTAGATATGGCTGTTGCTCTCCGGTCACCTTGTTTGGGTTGCTGCAACTGTTTTTCCAGATTTCCAAAAAGATATTGCTTATGAGCGGCCGTTGAACTTGTTTTCGTATGCAAATTAACTTTATCCGAAAACAGAGTTAATCCGGCAGCATCTCTTTGTCTGATCAACATTTGAATAATAGCTGCCGCTGCATAAACGGAAAACACCATTTTATTCGGATTATCCGGTGTTGGATTTTGAATTACAGGATAATACATCGAAGAGGAAACATCCAGTAAAATATGACACCGCAGATTAGTTTCTTCTTCATATTGCTTGACATATAATCGATCGGTGCGCGCGTATAGCTTCCAGTCAATATTTTTTGTTGATTCACCCTGGTTGTATTGCCTGTGTTCGGCAAATTCTACAGAAAAACCATGAAAAGGACTTTTATGCAAGCCAGTGATAAAACCCTCCACTACCTGGCGTGCAATGAGTTCAATATTACTAAACTGTTTTAACCTTCTTATGTTTAAACGATCACTCACCTATATCCTATAAATTTTATGGTTCTGCAACGAAGACAAAATTTGAAAAATTCTGCCAGGTGCAATGCACACTGGCAGAATATTAATCAATGCTTTTACACATTGTATTTTTTCACAAAGGTTGATAAAATCTTTTCTTGCCAAAGAATTTTTACAACAGTGCTTCCAGTTTTCCTGTCAAGACCTGTTTAGGCACAGCTCCCACCTGTTTGTCAACAACCTGACCATCTTTCAGAAACAACACTGTCGGAATATTTCGAACTCCGAATTTCCCGGTTGTTTCGGGATTTTCATCAACATTTAGTTTTGTAATAATTGCCTTATCTTCATACTCCTTATCCATGTCTTCCATAATTGGAGTAATCATACGGCAAGGGCCACACCATTCAGCCCACAAGTCAATAACAATTGGCTTGTCAGTATTATTGACAATCTCATCAAAGTTGGAATCTGTTAATTCTACTACCATTTTTTTATCTTTTTGATTTGTACGCAAATATACAATTTTCCCGGAGATGTCTCCAAAATCATTGATTTATTCTAAATGATATAAACGGATAATCCTGGTGAATTGTTTTCACAAATTTTTCTGCATTTACTTTTTTCGAACGTGAACTCATTTTCAATATTTTCTCCCGGTTTTCCGGTTCGCTGTTTGGGTCCGTAAACTGGATATAAAAATTCAGATGCGCTTTACCCGGATAGGTATTGGTAAGATGGTTCATATTAGCTGTGAAATCCGGATCAATTTTATTTAAAGGCAAATACAGGCTAACTCCTTTAACCATATTTTCCATAACTTCCGAGAGCAGATTGATTTTTTGCACTTTTACTTCCAATTGATTTTCGTCAAAATAACGTCCCTGCACCTTTGCCCAAATCATAAGATACTGACCTTCTTCCAAAAAGTGCTTATTCCGAAGATAATCTTCAGAAAACAACATCAATTTAACAGACCCGGTGTAATCTTCCAGGGTCATAATACCAAAATCTTTTCCTTTTTTTGTGGTTCTTTTTGCAGCTTCTGTAACCATGCCGGCAAAAACCACTTCCCTGTTTTTATAATTTTGCAAATTATTATTCAGATAATCGATTGTGACGTTCGTCAGATTATCCATTTCAAGCTTAAATTCATCCAGTGGATGCCCGGAGATATAAAAACCTATTAACTCTTTTTCTGCCTGTAGTTGTTCTATTTGGGACATCTGTTCACATTCGGGCAACTCAGGATCAGCAACCTCAATATCATCGGCATCCCCAAATAATGATTGTTGTGTTGTTTGCAGGGACCGCTGATAGGATTGCCCATGTTTAACCAATTTATCCATAAAGGTAGAATCTTCCGGATGCTCTTTGTATAGATACTGGGCTCTGTGTGTTCCCTCAAAATTATCAAATGCACCTGCTGTTGCCAGCGACTCCAGCGACTTCCTGTTTACTGATTGCAGATTAACCCTTTTTACAAGGTCCAGAATATCTTTATAAGCTCCGTTTTTAGTCCGTTCTTCAATAACAGCTTCTACTGCAGCCTCTCCAACACCTTTAATGGCCACCATCCCGAAACGGATCTCCCCTTTGTCATTCACCGTAAAATTATCCAACGATTCGTTTATATCCGGGCCTAAGACAGGAATATTCATGTGTTGGCATTCTTCGATAAAAAACGTAACTTTTTTAATATCGTTAATATTGTGAGTTAACACAGCCGCCATAAATTCTGCCGGATAATGAGCTTTCAGATAGGCTGTCTGATAAGCAATAAAGGAATATGCTGCTGCATGAGAACGATTGAAACCATAGTTAGCAAATTCTTGCATAACACCAAAAACCTCAGTAGCTTTCTTTTCCGGGATATTTTTTTCCTGAGCACCTTTAATGAAGTCTTTCTTCATACGCTCCATGATCTCCATCTTCTTTTTTCCCATGGCACGCCTCAACAAGTCGGCGCTTCCGAGTGTAAAGCCTCCCATTATCTGAGCTGTTTGCATAATTTGCTCCTGGTAAACCATAATACCATAAGTAGGCTTTAAAATCTCTTCCAGCATTTCATGCGGATAGGAGACCTCTTCTTTTCCCTGCTTGCGGGCAATAAACGTTGGGATATAATCCATAGGCCCCGGGCGATACAAGGCATTCATAGCAATAATATCTTCTATGCTTGAAGGCTTGAGCTTCTTTAGGTATTCCCGCATCCCGGCAGATTCAAACTGGAATGTTCCAATGGTTTTTCCTTCCTGAAACAATTGAAATGTTTTTTCGTCTTCCAGGGAAACATTCTCAATATCTATCTCTATATCATGTCTGTTTTTAATATTCTCCAAGGTATCTTTTATGATGGACAGAGTTTTTAAACCCAGAAAGTCCATTTTGAGCATTCCCACAGACTCAACGAAATTTCCGTCATACTGTGTTACGGGCATATTGGAATCTTTGGCCGTAGCCAGCGGAATGTGTTCCGTCAAATCTTCCGGCCCTATAATAACGCCACAGGCATGAGTTCCTGTTTGACGCACCGATCCCTCCAGGATACTTCCAAACTTCAGGGTATCTGCCTGCAGTCCACCCTCATTATTCCGAATCGTTTTCAATTCAGGTATTTTAGCAACCGAATCTTTTAATGATACCTTAGGACCTTCAGGTACTAATTTAGCCAATTTATCTGCTTCCGGCAA
>JBNJHE010000092.1:0-10387 GCA_051748205.1 Bacteroidota bacterium
CTTCTATCTGGCTCTTGCTTAAGCCGGCAAGGTCTTTTTTGTCATCGATAACCAATTTGTATTCGTTGGTTTCATTGAGTACGTGTTTGCCGAAAGCCAGTGTTTTAGAGGATAGATCCTGATTAATCTTTTGCAATGTCTCCTTGTCTTCATCGGAAAGATTCGCTCCACTGCGCACAAAACTAAGGTATAAATTTTCAAGTAGATAGGCTTCCTCCGTGGATAAAGTAGTGGTTTTGCGTTTGTCGTAAACTGTCTTTATCCGCTTAAAGAGTTCCGGGTTCATCCTGATATCATCGCTGTGTTTGGATAGCATAGGATAGACCTTTTCAGCAACGCCTTGCAGGGAGTCGTTGGTGTTGGCACTGTTTAAATTGGAAAATACCGCTGATACCCTGTCCAGATCAAGGCCGCTCATGGTTAATGCCTTAACTGTGTTTTCAAACGTGGGGGCTTCTTCGTTGGCAATGATTTCTTCTACTTCTGCAGTATGGCGCTTCATGCCTTCTTCAAAGGCAGGCATGAAATGTGCCGCTTCGATTTTGTCAAATGGAGGCACTCCAAAAGGAGTATCCCATTCTTGCAATAATGGATTGTCCATGATTTGTTCATTGTCCTTTTGATTGTTACAAGAGGAGCTGATAATTACAGCCATAATTAAAAATAAAAAGATTTTTCTCATGATTTAAGAATTAGAATACGTTGATTTTTCGTTTTTGCGCTTCAAAAATATAAAATTCTTATGGGATATTTCCGAAATTTATATTCTCTTGCTAAAATTTGTTTTATTCAAGGGGTTTACTTTAATTCTGTTTGTTGTGTGATCTATGGTTGATGCCGGTCAAAAAAGCCTTCAAACTGCTGATTTTTATCGTTTTTACCCCTAAGCCCTAAAGGGAGACCGCTAAAATCAGCAGTTTGAAAAAGTCCCCAATAGGGGATTTAGGGGTCTTAAGACTTTTTAAACTGCACTCATGGTTTGTTTATCTTTTTTTTACTGACATTTAAACAAAATGATTTCTCTGTTGTTTCTAAAGTAGTTTAAAACCGATCTAAATAATCTATAAACGAAAAAAAATGAAAATTATTGGACGCTTATTATTTGTTGTTATTTTTACTGTTGGACTGATGTCCTGCACGCAGAAAAATTCAGATCAAATCGAAGGCGAAAACGATGCTATCACATACACCAAAGACAAGGCAGCTTCCGATGGCAGTATGACATCTTCGGCTGATGATGTTCCACAAAGCGATTATGCTTTTGGCCCGTTGCCATATGCTTTTGATGCTTTAGAACCTGTGATAGACACAAAAACTATGAAATTGCATTATGACAAGCATCATAAAGGGTACTATAAGAAATTTCTTAATGCTGTTTCGGAGACAGAGGCGGAAGGAAAAGATATTGTAGATATCCTGTCACAGGTTAGTATGTATTCGATGGGTGTTCGGAATAATGGCGGGGGTTATTACAACCACTGGTTATTTTGGAATTCGTTAAGTCCTGATGATAAGACTGTTCCTGCTACTATGGAAAAAGCTATCAACAATGATTTTGGCTCCATGAAAGAGTTTAAGGAGGCCTTTAGCTCCGAGGCTGCCACACAGTTTGGTAGTGGTTGGGCCTGGCTTATTGTAAAAGAAGATGGCAGCATGACTGTTAGCAGTACCCCTAACCAGGATAATCCCTTAATGGATGTGGCTGATATCAATGGTATTCCTATACTTGCCCTGGATGTGTGGGAGCATGCTTATTATGTAAAGTATAACAATAAACGTACGCAATACATTGATAGCTTCTGGAAAATTGTTGACTGGGAAAAAGTTAACGACAGATATCAGGATGCATTGAGTAAAGAAATATACAGACCTTAATAGAATCGAATCGAATTACGAATAAAAAAATACGAGAAATTATGTTAAATGAAAAAGTGAAAGACTTACAATTTGAGGAGTTGCCATATGCTTACGATGCTTTGGAGCCATATATAGATGCTCAAACCATGGAACTCCATCATAGCAAACACCACAATGGTTATTTCAATAAGCTGCAAAATGCAGTTAAAGATACCGAAGTAGAAGCGATGACCATGGAAGAAGTGATGAAAAACATGTCGAAACTCCCGACAGCAGTTCGTAATAATGGCGGAGGCCATTTTAACCACTCGTTGTTTTGGTCTGTTATGGGCCCTGACAAAGGCGGTCAGCCCTCCGGTAAATTGTTGGATGCCATTAATAAGGCATTTGGCTCTTTCGACACCTTCAAAGAAAAATTTGAAGCCGCTGCAGCCGGTCGTTTTGGTAGTGGCTGGGCCTGGTTGATAGTGAAAGATGATATGTCGCTGGCTATTACCGATACAGCAAATCAAAATAATCCATTAATGGATGATGCTGAAGAAAAGGGAACGCCGGTCCTTACACTCGATGTCTGGGAACATGCCTACTATTTGAAATATCAAAACAGAAGACCCGAATATATTTCCGCTTTTTGGAATGTAGTGAACTGGGATGAAGTGGCTAAACGTTACGAGGAATTAATGTAATCATTAATAATAATGATCTGATTTTGTTTGGAATAAATACCCATGATTTAAATTCTAAGCAATTTAAGTAAGTTTGGTTTTTTACCGGTCTGTCTTGCAGGCCGGTTTTTCTTTTGCATAATTTTAGCTTTGTTCTTCAAACCAAAATAATCACTTACTGCAACACGACTATGGCACTAAATATATGCCAGAATAAATATTAGCGGAATCAGAATGCCGATGGTTACAAGCACAGCACCTCGCCCCCTGATACCTTTACGTCCTCTGAGTACAAACATCCCGGTAATGGCTAAAAGAATCAATGAGGCAGAGAAGATATCCGAATACCAGGTCCACCATTTGCCCGGATTGTAATGCATCAGGTTGAATTCATAAAATATCGGACGCCGTTTTATCGTTTCTATACGTCCTTCTCCTGACTTGGTGTTTGCTGTCAGTGAGCCGTTTTTGAAAAATATTTTAAGCTGATTGTTCCCCGGAGAATAATGACTTTTGTATTTTTCTTCGATTGCCAAATTCCTTAAAAGCTCTTTAGCTGTTGTTTTATCAATTCTGGCTTCCAAAGATTCAGCTTCTATCTTTACGCTATCCGATTTTATGATATAACTCGGATTCCAGTCTCCAAGATGATTTAATGCTATACCAGACAATCCATAAATGATGGTCATGCCTACAAATAAATAACCCAGATCGCGGTGTAAAATATTATTCCATTTTCTCCAGCGGAAACGCATGCTTAAATGTATTTGTCAAAAAAAAAAGGAGATACCCTCTCCGAATATCTCCTCAAAAATATAAAATATTAAATTATTCAGCTTCTTTTATTTCAACAGATTTTGCAACTATCCAATAGTCTGGAACATAACCCAGGTCGTTGGAGTTTAATATGTTTCTAAAGCTATCCACTTTAGCCAGTTCATGATTGATGTCGTCATGATCGTGGGTGTCTCCTTCTTCGTGTTTGCCATCATGGACATGAAGCTCGTCTCCGCTGTTCTCAATAATTTGCTTTTCCCAGTTGTCAAAATAATCTTCATCAAGACGTTTTTCATTCAAGATACCGCGAATAACAACCGTGCTTCCTTCATCTTCCTGTTTAAAAGCAGATACATCTTCTCCCGGAGTAACTCTTAAACGTTTGTCAGGGTCGTCATCCATAATGAACATCCGTTGCCCTCCATGAGCACAAACGTGAGCAATGGTTCCTTCAACCACTACCTCTTTACCAACGAAATCATTTCCCTGTTCCAAAATTTCGTTTGTTTTTAGCACTTTTTCTTCTTTCGCTTCTTTTTTGTCTTCCTGATTGTTGCACGATATCATAACCATCGCTGCAGCTGCAATAATAAATACTTGTGTAAATTTCATAGTTTTATAATTTTGATTTTAATATCCCCCGTCATTTATTCGAGTAAGCTTGCCATGACAAGTCAAAATTCCATCACACGCTTGTGAATTTCTAAATGTGCGTGTGAGTTAATTATTTTGTCTCATAATACTCATTGATAGGTTTGGGGCAAATATATAGATATTTATAGAATCAGCAGTTCAAAAATCTTCCTTATTTGAATTAAAATGGTCAAAAGGCGGTTGGTGATATCGTTTTTCCCATTGTTTGGTTTTGATTCCCAGGCCTAAAAGCAGCAGTCCGTTAAAAACTAACATAATCCCAACCAGCCAGGCCAGTAAATCGGGAAAGATCATAATTAGAATACCTAAAATCAGAAAGCTCCATCCCATAAGTTTGATGAGTGTTCCTGGAGCTCCGGGTAGATGTTGAAAGCGAAAATGTCTCATAGTCTCTGTTTTTTAGATTAATAATCAGTGAATTTTTTTTGCAATTTTTCCAGTTCTTTACGTTCGGTAGCCGAAAGGTTTTTGGGTACTTTGATGTTTGCTTTGATGTATAAATCTCCTCGTTGGCTACTGTTTTGTATGGGCATTCCCAGGCCTTTAATGCGCAGGGTTTTTCCTCCGTCAGTGCCGGCTTTAATTGTGATGTTTTTAGGGCCATCCATGGTGGTTACGGTGAGTTGCCCGCCAAGGGTAGCAGTGAAAAAGTCCAGCTCTGCAGTGGTGTGCAGGTCATTTTCTTTACGCTCAAAATGTGGATGTGGGTTGATGTGGATGCTTAGCAGTACATCTCCATGATTTCCTGTCATTGGGTCCTGCTGTCCCTTGCCACGCATTCTTAGGGTTTGCTTGTTTTTGATGCCTTTGGGAATCTGAACACGGAAGCGATGATCGTTGATGTTTAAGATGCGGGTGGTGCCATGAAAAGCATCTTCCAGGCTGATGTATATATCGCCTTTTAGGTTTGCTCCACCTTTGCTTTGCTGACGCCGGCTACTTTTTTGCTGACGGCTACGGGCAAATCCTCCTCCAAAAAACTGCTCGAAGAAATCGGAAAAACCGCTGCCGCCAAAGCCACCAAAAAAGCTCTCGAACTCATCACCGGACATCCGGCTTTTACCAGCATGCTGCTGTCCGCCATATTGGCCAAATGGACTATATCCCTGCCCATGAGGGCCTGCCTGTTCGTATTGTTTCCAGTTGGCCCCCAGACGGTCGTATTTCTCACGTGTCTTCGGATCTTTTAAAACTTCATAGGCTTCTGATGCATCTTTGAATTTTGCCTCTGCTTCTTTGTTGTCAGGGTTCTTGTCCGGATGGTATTTTAACGCCATCTTTCGGTACGCCTTTTTTATTTCATCCTGACTGGCGCTTTTATTTAAGCCCAATATTTTGTAATAATCTTTATATTCCATGTTTTACCTCCGTATAGATGGTATCAATTCCTTTGCCATTTTTTTCATTATGACAAAATGTCAATGATAGGGCGAATTAAAAGTTATGATTAGGCCAGGCTACTAATGCAGAAAAATGTACCTTTGAGCCTCAATTAGCAATTTATGAGAATAGCAAT
The DNA here is from genome assembly GCA_051748205.1 of Bacteroidota bacterium. Taxonomy (GTDB): domain Bacteria; phylum Bacteroidota; class Bacteroidia; order Bacteroidales; family PWNQ01; genus PWNQ01. The sequence continues at coordinate 5,470 of JBNJHE010000092.1, forward strand.
AGTGGACATGGGAACCAACACTTTTAAGCTCCTGATTGCTGATGTGGATCATGACGACCTTCATTTGGTACATCAGCAAAAATCAGGGGTTCAGTTGGGTAAGGGCAGCTACAGCTCCGGTTATTTATCTGAAGCGGCCATGCAACGTGCTGCGCAGTGCTTGTTGGACTTTCAACAGGTGGCCAGGCATCATAAGGCTGATGTCATGTATGCTTTTGCTACGGCAGCAGTGCGAGACGCTGCCAACGGCCAGGCCTTTGTTGAGCAGATGAGACTTCAAACCGCTGTGGATGTCAGCATCATTAGCGGAGAGCAGGAAGCAAAGCTTATCACCAGGGGCGTGATGAGTGCTTTATCGCAACCGCCGGGCCATTTTGTGATTATGGATATTGGCGGAGGAAGTACTGAGTTTATTCAGGTGCAGCAGCAAAAAGTGCAAAAGAGCTATTCTTATCCTCTGGGTGCGACACGTCTTATGCAAAAACTAGCGCCTTCCGACCCCCTGGCTCCAAATGATATTGCTGCCTTTAATGCCTTGCTGGATGAAGCACTGCAGCAGATTAGCCGAGAGGTCCGTCAGCAGCCAATAACCTTAGTCGGCAGCTCAGGGTCTTTTGAGACTTTTGCTGATATGATTGATATGGAATTAAACGGGAAGGCCAAGCTCGAATATCAGAACTCCAAAACCTTATCATTTGGCGATATGGACGCCTTGCTAAGTTTACTGGAGACTTCCGGTCGGCAGGAAAGAATGAAAATGAGGGGCTTACCTGAGTATCGCGTGGATACCATCGTGCAGGCTGCTCTGGCTGTTCGCTGGGTCCGGGCTCACTGGAATGTGCAACAAATAATTACCTCTTTTCGGGCCTTAAAAGAAGGCTTGTTTTTAGAAATTGCTTATAACAGATTTATTTAAAATACTATGGTAAAAAAGAAAATACTGGTTATTGATGATGAAAAGAGTATCCGCAATTCGTTAAAGGATATTCTGGAAGGTGAAAATTATAAGGTGACAGTGTCCGAAGATGGCCCTGAAGGAATTGATCAGGTGCGTCAGTATCGCTTTGATATTATCCTTTGTGATATAAAGATGCCCAGGATGGATGGTATTGAAGTGCTGGAACGCCTTAATATCTTGTCCGATGCACCTGTGGTAATGATCTCAGGACATGGTAATATTGAGACGGCTGTGGAAGCAATAAAGAAAGGAGCCTATGATTTTATAGAAAAGCCGTTGGATTTAAATCGCTTGCTGATTACAGTCAGAAATGCGCTGGATAAATCAAATCTGGTTAATGAAACCCGGCAGCTAAAACGCAAAATTGCTAAAACGCATGATATGATCGGTGAATCGGCGGCCTTGTCAGAAGTGAAAGAAATGATAGAAAAGGTGGCGCCTACCGATGCCCGGGTCTTGATCCGTGGTGATAACGGTACAGGAAAAGAGCTGGTAGCCCGATGGCTCCATGAGAAAAGCCGGCGTGCTGATGGCCCTTTTCTGGAAGTGAATTGCGCTGCTATCCCTTCTGAATTAATCGAAAGCGAACTCTTTGGTCATGAAAAAGGCTCGTTTACTTCTGCTCATAAGCAACGAAAAGGTGATTTTGAACAGGCCAGCGGGGGTACCCTGTTCCTGGACGAAATCGGCGATATGAGCCTTGCCGCTCAGGCTAAAGTGCTCCGTGCTTTGGAAGAAAATAAAGTGACGCGCGTAGGTGGTGAAAAAGATATCGACGTCGATGTGCGCGTGGTCGCCGCCTCAAATAAAAACCTGCAGGAAGAAATTAAACAGGGTAACTTTCGCGAAGACCTCTATCATCGCCTTAGCGTTATTATTATTAAAGTCCCCGCACTGAATGAACGGGTAGAAGATATTCCTCTTTTAGCCAATTTCTTTGTCGAAGAGTTTTGCGCCAACCAGGGAAAGCCGCTGATGAATATCACCGATGAAGCTATGCAGGAACTAAAAAATAATGAATGGACGGGGAATATCCGCGAATTACGTAATGTGATTGAGCGACTGGTTATACTGTGTGATAAAACTATTACCGCTGCCGACGTAAAACGTTTTGCTATGCCGCTGAATTTTGCAAAAGATTTATAAGTACTTGTTATTTGTTTTTATGGTGAGTACCTTTGCATCTAAATTTGTAATACGGCATGAAAAAAATTCCCTTCCCAATCCCCCTCGTGTTGGTATTGGTGTTATTGACCTCTGCTCTAAAGGGCTATGGACAGCTATCCAGGCAGGATAGTTTATATCATGAACTAAAAGATGCCGATGGCAAACAACGTGTTGATGTGCTCAATCAACTGGCATGGGAGCTGAAATACAACAACCTAAGTAAATCTTTTGTCTATACCCGGCAGGCCCTTAACGCCTCCCATGAGTTAGCGTATTCAAAAGGGTTGATGAAAGCCTGTCGTGGGATGGCTGCAAACCACTTTATTAGTGGACAAACTGACAGTGCTATTTTTTATGCAAAACAAGCAATAGCACTGGCTGAAAAAATTAGCGATCAATTTGAGCTTGGAAAAAATTATAACTTGCTGGGAATAAGTTATAGGACATCCGATAACCTGATGAAAGCACTGGAATATCAGGATAAAGCAATAGAAGCATTTCATTCGCTGGGTGATAGCAGTGAGATATACGGTAGTATGCACAATAAAGCCACGACTTACGAAATGATGATGGATTACCATGAGGCCTTGAAGATATATCAGGAAGTGCTTGATTTTGAGTTAAGACGTGGAAATGATGAAGGCATTAGTCGCACGACTATGCAAATGGGGTTTATAGCTGAAAAAAACAAGGATATTTTCAATGCGTTCAGGTACTTTCAGAATGCTTTGGATTATGCCCAAAAATCGAATAATATCCGATGGGAGGCTGCTGCAATCCATAATATGGCGAACCTGTATTGCGATTTGGATAGCCTTGATAAAGCCCTGGGATTTTATTACAAAGCTTTGGAGCTTAACCGAAAAAATGGTTATAGGGACTATATAGCCAATAATCTCATTAGCCTTGGGGATGTCTATTTTTATTCGCTAGAGGATTTTGAGAAGGCGGAAGCATATTATCTGGAGGCGATGAATCTATATTTGGATATGGCGCAAGTCAATCAGTATACAAAAACTCTGGTGCGCCTGGGCGAATTATATCGGAAAAATAATGAACTGGAAAAAGCAAAGTCATTTTTAGACAAGGCTATGGTGGTAGCCGATTCCAATGGTTTGCTTAATTCACAAAAGACTATTTTCTTTGAACGTTATGCCATTGCTGATCTGCAAAACAATGCTGACAGTGCTTTGGAAAACCTTGAGCGTTATCTTATGATAAGGGATCAAATGGAGGAAAGCGAAAAACAAGAGTTGCTGGAGGTGATGCAGGCCAAATATGATTTTCGGGAAATACAAAAGCTTAATAAAAAACTGGAGGCAGAAAATAAGCTCCAGGAATATAAAAACCAACAGCAGGAATATTTGATTATTGCTGCTATTGTGTTGATATTGATTGTTCTGGCATTTTCTGTTATCCTTTTAAGGGGAAGACGCAAGCTCGTACATCTAAATCGCTTGCTGCAGCAGCATCAAAAAGAAATCAAACAACAAAAAATGCAACTGGAAGATAGTCTGAAAACAAAAGATAAATTCTTCTCTATTATTGCTCATGATTTAAAAAATCCGTTTACCGGTATTTTGGGATTTACATATCTGATCAAGGAAAAGGTACAGGAGTATAAAAATGAAGAGCTTATTGCTTATGCCAGGCACCTTGATGATGCTTCTAACGAACTTTTTCAACTGCTGGAGAATTTGCTCAAATGGGCGCGATCGCATAAAGGTGATCTTCAACTTTCTGTTCAATCTCATGTTAGTTTAACCAACGAAATCAAAGATTTTATCGAAAAGATGAAGTTTACCGCTCAAAAAAAACATATCTGTATAGAATCTCAACTTAGTCATCAGCAACAAGTTGATACCGATTTGAATGTGTTGAATACCATGCTCAGGAACCTTTTGAATAACGCCATTAAGTATTCTGAACATCACTCGGAAATCGTCATTGGCACATACGATAACGAAAACCAGGTTGTTGTTTTTGTGCGCGATTACGGTGTGGGTATGTCCGAAGATATCCAAAACAAACTATTCAAAATCGACCAGAACAGCAAAATGAAAGGAACGGATAAGGAATATGGAACTGGTCTTGGCCTGCTTATCTGTGACGAAATGATACGATTGCAAGACGGTAAAATATGGTTTGAGTCGAAAGCCGGGCAGGGGAGTACCTTTTACTTTTCTTTAAAAGCCTCTGGTGCTCACTATTCCTGATGTAGTCTTTTTCTTTTTTTGATGCTGCCGGTTTCAAAGGTGAAATACCGTTGAAGTAAATAGCTGTAAGTGACTACAAAAATAGTAGTTAAAACTTTGGCCAACAAGGCGGGCAGATCTAATATTTCGACAAAAACCTTTAGAAAAAAATAGTTTAGTGTGATGGCACCGCCCACCGTTATAGCATAGCGCAAAAGCTGTTTGCGGCCGCGTAGCATGGAATTGTTGAAGGCAATATACTTTGCCATGAGAAATCCTGTGCTAAAGGTAAAAGGAAAAACAATCAGAAAGGCAGCAATATGTGGACTGATGGTAACAAAGCCCAGATCCAGCAGGCTTTGTTGTAGTACTATCTCATACATAAACCAATACAGAAAAATATCCAAAACAGTATTGAATCCGCCTGTAGCACCGTAGCGAAAGGTCTCTTCAGGAATATAACAACGCAGTGGCTGATGAAACCAATCGATGATATTTACCATCAGATCTCTGATTTGCCGTCCGAATTTTATCATAATTCTTTCACTTGCGACTGCAAAAAAACACAAATTTTGGATACCATTGCCAGGGGATTGAA
>JBNJHE010000093.1:0-10264 GCA_051748205.1 Bacteroidota bacterium
CTCTTTCTGCTTTTTTTGTGTTAGTTTTAGCATCGGCAAAAAGCAGAATGTGCTTGATTGAGCTGTTATTGTATGGTAGCTATCATAATACAAATCCTCATAATCATCGGCATCAATGCCCAGTATGGTCCGGGCTATGCAGCCGGTCTTAAAGCCCAAACGCTGTTGCAAAAAGTACGATGATGATTGAAGGCTTTTCATAATACGTAAAAATCTAACCCAAAGTTAACAACTAATTTTCCAGAAAAACAAGTTTTATTCGTGCTATTTTTGTAGTTTAGATTGGGGCTAAACTATATTTAGGCTTTTTATCAGCTTAAGCGCAGGCGCCAATCCAAATTATAGAGTGGATTATTAGAACAGCGTCCGGCTTTAGCACCGAACAACGAACACAAAACGCATCATCGCATTACTCATTACACCATTTAATCGTCCGCATGTATGTTAGGCCAGCTGACGGGTTATGGTTCATAGTTACGGCTTCACACTTTAGAGTTCGGGGCGATAAGCCGCTAAAGATCAAATATGGCCTTTTTAGAGCGGACTCATTGATAGCTAAGGTTATGGGATTTGGGTGCCCATTGTATTTTTGGGAACCCCGTTATAGTTAAAGGTAATTTGCTACGAGCAACATAATCATTAATCAAAATCCCAGTAGCAATTTTTTGCTCCCAGGTTCCGGCGTTTTAAAGAAGGTGAATATTTTCTAAAAAATGAATAATCATTAAAAGAAAAACTCAGGGTAATTTCGTGGGCTCCGGCAGTAGCATTAGATAGTTTAGATGTAGTAATATCATAACTATAGCCTAAATTCATTTTAAGCTCGGGAGATAATTCTTTTGTAAGTCCAATCAGTAAAACAAAAGCATTGATATTGACATTTTCAGCAACCAAATAATTACTTCTGTACCAGGCGCCGGCATAGATTGGTTCAAGCATAATGTTTAGCCCTGTTGAAACCGTCTGAAACATATCCTGTCTTTCATAAATAATTCCGGGAGCCAAAGCCCTTTTAGGATCATTGCGTCTATAGTGAGCATTCAACGGGATCACAGATTGGGCATGCACAACAGTTTTCAGAGGGCGGCGCGATTCCAGGCCAACAAAACTCTCATCTGGTTGGGTGATATGTGCAAAAGCGAGCCCGACAATATGGGTTGTCCGTGCATGGCCTGTTGCATATTCGCCTATATTGAATCGGGCAGCGATGCCGGTAGCAAAGTCAGGATAAACAACCTGATCATAATTAGCACCCTGAAAAGATGTAGGATAAACATTTCCATGCAAAGGGTCGAGCTGATCCGAAAATATAAGGCCGTCCTCGTGTATTCGTTTTTCAACAGCCGTAGCCTGCAAACCCATCTGCAAATAAAATTTATTCCGGATAAGATGCAAGCGGTAACTATACATCAAGCCGGCCATGCTTTCGCGCACCTGTCCACCTTCATCACCAGAGTGAACAATAAGCCCAATACCACCGTTAATGGCGGGTTCCGCAACATCCGCTGATAAGGTCATATTCCGAAACCCGCCACCAATCCCGGGCCATAATTTTCGATAAGCAGTACGAATCTCAAGGCCGTCAGTGATACCTGCATTAGCCGGATTATAATAAATCGGATTATTATAAAACTGCGTGAAATTAGCATCCTGCGCTTTACCTATAAAAGGAAGCACTATGATAGTAATCAACAAATTTAGCAATATCGCCCTCATTTTTTCTACTTATTTTGTACAAAAGTACACAGGGAAGTAGCTGATGGCAATAAAAAAACAATTTACCTACTTACAATTCCAATATTGGGAAAATCAGGAAATATACTGAAGGATATTTTCATACACACGGGCCTCTACATCAGTTTCAGCATCAGACTTTTGGAACGCTTTTCCGGTAATTTTTTCATACAATTCAATATAGCGATCGGAAACGCCCTGCACAAAATCATCGGTCATTTCAGGCATACTTTGATTTGCTTCTCCCTGATAACCTTGTTCAATAAGCCAGGCACGGACAAATTCCTTAGAGAGTTGTTTTTGTTTTTCTCCCTTTTCAAAGCGTTCCTGATAGCCGTCAAGATAAAAATAACGGGAGCTGTCGGGCGTATGCACCTCATCAATTAATACGATCTCATCACCAACTTTCCCAAATTCATATTTGGTATCGACAAGGATCAGGCCTTTTTTGGCGGCCATTTCAGTGCCCCGCTCAAAAAGTTTTAAGGTATAGTCTTCGAGTTTTTTATAATCTGTTTCACTAACCAGGCCTGTATTCAGAATTTCTTCTCTTGAAATATCTTCATCATGACCAACATCCTCTTTGGTAGTAGGAGTAATCATGGGCTTATCGAATTTTTGATTTTCTTTCATCCCTTTGGGGAATGGCAGCCCACATAATGATGGTTTTCCGGCCTTGTATTCTCTCCATGCGTGTCCGGTTAAATAGCCACGGATAACCATCTCAACCTTAAATGGTTCTGCTTTTTTACCAACAGTAACCATAGGATCAGGAGTAGCAATTTTCCAGTTGGGGACAATATCACTGGTGGCATCCAAAAAATCTGATGCGATCATATTCAGCACCTGGCCTTTGTAAGGAATTCCTTTTGGCAGCACGACATCGAAGGCAGAGATCCGGTCGGTGACAACCATCACCAACAGATCATCATTAACGGTATACACATCACGAACTTTCCCTTTATAAAAATCTGTTTGATTGGGTAGGGTAAACCTGGTTTCAACTAAAGCTTTGGTCATTTTTATTAATTTTTATTGATTTTGATTATTATCACTTTCGTATGCATCTATGATCCGGGATACCAGTTTGTGTCTTATAATATCCTGAGTTCCTAAAAGAATAAAATCGATGCCCGGGATATTGCCAAGATTTTCCTGAGCATGTTTTAGTCCCGATCGCTGATTTTTAGGCAAGTCGATTTGGGTAATATCACCAGTGACAAAAAAGCGGGAATACTCACCCATGCGCGTCAGGAACATTTTCAACTGACTGATGCTGGCATTTTGAGCTTCATCAAGAATGACAACAGCATGGTTCAGGGTTCGGCCCCGCATAAAAGCCAAAGGAGCGATTTCTATCGTTCCATCTTCCAGATAAGCCAGTAGTTTTTGAGGTGGAAGCATATCCCGTAAGGCATCGTAGAGCGGTTGCAGATAAGGGTCCAGTTTATCTCTGAGATCACCTGGCAGGAAGCCAAGGTTTTCACCAGCTTCAACAGCCGGACGGGTCAGGATTATGCGTCTGACTTTTTTATCTTTAAGAGCACGCACAGCAAGGGCCACCGCGGTATATGTCTTGCCTGTACCTGCCGGACCAATGGCAAAAACCAGATCATTATCCTCAAAGCTTTCTACCATCTTTTGCTGATTTACCGTCCGTGCTTTGATAAGCTTACCATGACGGCCATGCAAAATAACGTCCTTTGGCTGGGCCAGCTCAGCATCCATCGTGTCATTCTCTGCCTCTAACAATCGTGCAATATCTGGCTTTAACAAACGGCCAAACTTCTCATAGTACAACACTAACAAATGAAATTTTTGCTCAAATTTATTGATCTCCGCATCATCACCCTTGACTTTGATTTGGTTGCCACGAACCATGATTTTAACCTTGGGAAAGTACTGCTTTATCAATGCCAGATTCGAATCATTAACCCCAAAAAACTCGACCGGGTTGATGTCATTTAAAAATAATTCCTTTTCGCCCATTTAGTTTTCTTTGATGCAAAAATAAAAATTTAAACCATTTTTATATACTTAAACTACCTGTTTCGCCAAATGTTCAAACAGCAACAATTATACGATCTGATTTTGCACTGCACGGCAGCGGCAGCCTCTTTGTACATCAAATATAGTCTGCATAATTCCACCTACTTTCCAGACCATACAGCTGACCAAAACATAATGCATAACAATACTGAAAGAAATCAGCCGTTCGATACAACCGAAAGATTTCAACAGTCGACTTTTTGATAATTCGCAGAATCCTCTTATCTTTCGGACATCAAAAACATCAATACAACAACACTAAAAATTAGGATATCATGAAAAAGTGGATTACATTGTTCTATTTGGTTATCATAATGATACCTTTAGCATTTGCTAACACCAGCGCAAGCAGCGGACAAGAGAATAAAGGCCAGGATGCTACCGGCATAATGAATGCAGATTTACTCTGGAAGCTGGGGCGGGTTAATAATGTTATCGTTTCACCTGACGGAAAGCAAGTAGTTTTTGGAATTACACGCTACGACTTAGAAGCCAACAGCGGACAGAACGACTTATACATTCTAAATATACAGGATAAGACACAAACTGCCTTAACATCGACAACAGATAAATCGGAAGTCAATGCCCGCTGGCGCCCGGATGGCAAAAAAATTGGTTATTTGTCACCGGATGACAATAATGAGATGCAGCTCTTTGAAATGAATCCTGATGGCAGTAATAAAACAAAAGTATCAACGATCAAAGGAGGAATCAATGGCTTTGAGTATTCTCCAACGATGGATCACATTGTATACATTAAAGACGTCAAGCTGGACCCAACAGCACAGGAAATTCACCCTGATCTGCCAAATGCCAACGCCCGCATTATTGACAATCTGATGTATCGTCATTGGGATCAGTGGCATGACTACAAATACAGTCATGTCTTTTATGCAAGCTATAATGGCGAGGAGCTTTCCAACCACACAGACATCATGGCAGAAGAGCCATACGACAGCCCTTTAAACCCCTGGGGCGGCATGGAGCAAATAACCTGGAGCCCCGACGGCAAAAAAATAGCCTATGTAAGCAAAAAAATGTCACCTAAAGAATACACCCTAAGCACGAACTCGGAGATTTACCTTTACAACATAGATTCCAAAACAACAGAAAATCTGACACAGGATGGTTTTGAAGGCTTTGACCGCAACCCGGTCTTCTCCCCCAACGGCAAAATGATCGCCTGGGAAAGCATGGAAGAGGATGGTTTTGAATCGGACAAAGAACGAATCATCATCAAGAATCTGGAAACCGGGAAGATTATGAATATGAGCAAAAACTTTGATCAAAATGCTCACGGATATGCCTGGAATAAAGACGGAAGCAAACTATATTTCATTAGCGGAATTAATGCCACCTATCAGATCTATGCATTGGAACTCAAGACAGAAAAATTCAAACAGATCACTTCAGGCAAGCACAATTACCTCAATGTTTCCGTTGCGGCCGGAGGCACATTAATCGGAGCCAAACAGGCAATGGATTTCCCAACAGAGATCTTTAAAATCCAGGCAAATGGGCAAGAGAAACAACTATCGCATGTCAACGACAAATTACTGAAAAATGTAACAATGGCCAAAAGTGAAGAGCGCTGGATTGAGACTACAGATGGCAAAAAGATGCTGGTATGGGTAATCTTCCCTCCCAATTTTGATCACCACAAGAAATATCCGGCTTTATTATATGCTCAGGGAGGTCCACAAAGTGCCGTAAGCCAGTTTTTTTCTTACCGGTGGAATTTTCAGATGATGGCTGCACATGATTATATCATTGTAGCTCCAAACCGCCGCGGGCTGCCTTCATTCGGAGAAGAATGGAACGATCAGATCAGTGGTGATTATGGAGGTCAGAATATCAAAGATTATATGACGGCAATCAATACCATAGCCGAAGAGCCCTATGTTGACAATGACAATATCGGTGCTATCGGCGCCAGTTATGGCGGGTTTTCTGTCTTTTATCTGGCCGGGAAACACCCCGAAAGTTTCGACTGCTTTATCTCACACTGTGGCATGTTTAACCTTGAAAGTCAGTACGGAGGAACAGAAGAATACTGGTTTGTCAACAAAGACCTTGAAGGCCCATACTGGCAAAAACCCAAACCTAAAAGCTACAGCGAATTCTCTCCGCATCTCTATGTAGACAATTGGGATACACCCATTATGATTATTACCGGCGCCAACGACTTTCGCATTCCATATACCGAAAGTTTACAGGCGTTTAATGCTGCCCAGCTTCGGGATGTGCCCAGCAAACTACTGTTTTTTCCTGATGAATCTCATTTTGTCTTAAAACCTCAAAACTCGGTACTCTGGCATCGTGAATTTTTCAAGTGGCTTGATAAGTATCTGAAAGAATGATTATTGAAGATTCATTCGTAATGGCCGGATTCAACATCATTTGTGAATCCGGCTTTTAAGATGAATCCAAAAACAACACGCTCCCCTGGCATAAACCGAGTCATGATCCGCCTTAGACGGAACTCACACACTGATGATTGGAATGAAGTTAAAAACCGCACAGATTGTTAATGTAAATACGAAAATTAATAAGGTGTTTCAGTATATATATATCCATAGACGTTTACTAATTTTATTTTTGACATATTTGTTCCTTTCTACGGATACCACAGGACAGATAGTTAAAACATGGTTTAATGATTCGGTACACTTAACGGTCAAACACCGGAAATATGAGCAAAACAATCATATTAACAACCAACGCATCACCAATCAATATTTGGAAGCCTTTTCAAAAAGTATCCCCCGGATTTTGGCATATACTACTTATCAGGTTCACTGGCACCAAAAAATACAATACGAAAACACAACAATCACAAACAGTATACAGGGACTTCGTCTAAGCGGATACACTGATTACCGGGGATTTTCCATGAAGGATTTCCTTGTGCCTGCCAAAGTTATTTACACTTATGATCTATCATATCAAGGCATTGCTCTGTCTTTTTCAGACACCTTAACACGAACAACATCCAGGTCTGCAGTACAAGTCCCCGATAGTTTGTCAGAAAAAAAATTGACTTTTGAAGATTTCCACTATCAGTTCTTTTTTCAGGAAGAGCAAGCGCAAAAGTTCCGAACGAAAATGCAGGCGATCGATCAATATTATCTGGATTTCCCTATCCTAAAAAATACGCTGGAAAAAGTTGCTTCAATAGGAACCGCCAATCTCAATATGCTCCCTATCTATAGTGCAAATCTTCGGGAAGCAGAATCTGTGTTGAAGCAATTAAAAAACCGATCGTACCAAAGCATTCTAAATCTGGAAGAAACTGACCCGCTGGAGTTTTTGCCACGATTTCAAAACTTAAACAGTGGAATCGCCTTTAAGCGTCAAAGAATTGACCGGCAGCTAAAAAATATTGATCGCCTGTTTTATCAGGAAGGAATAAATTATTTGAACACGGACACCAGTATTGCCCGTGCATACTTTGAAAAAGCGATCCAGTCTAACCCTTATTATTCACCCGCCTACCTGGAAATAGCCCGATTAAATCTCACCCAGCACAAACTACCTGAGGCAGCTTCGGCTATAGAACATATTCTCCAGCAATTAAAGCCGGATACAGCCACCTATCAAAAAATCATGAGCTTTAACGATACCCTGCTCACTGCATTTATCAACAAAGGGAAACATTTGCTTGACATGGAGGACTATAACGCAGCTGTAGCTATCCTTGAGCGCGCTAAACACTTCTGTGACAGCACACCAAACTACACCTGCCAGGCTCCTGTTGACAAATATCTTTCACAAGCAAAATATGGAATCTACAAGGCCTATACAGATGTTGCCCGAAAGGCTATTGACAATGAGCGACCCGAAATGGCCCTTCGTTTCATCCAGCAAGTCGACAGATTTCAGCAAAACAACAGCAGAGCGATAATATCCAATCAGGAAATCAAAGGGCTCTATGCTGAAACTGCTGAGTTGTTTATAAAAAAAGCAAGGCTCTCCTTAGACCTCAACGAATTTAAAGCTGCATTAGCTCATTTACAAAAAGCCGATTCAATATGCCCGGACGCTGACTGCCGAAAGCGAACCGAAAGCTCCATTGTTAAAGCCCATCAGGGTATCTATGAAAATTTATTAAAAGAATCCAAAACAGAATACCAAAATGGCTATTATCAACAAGCAGTTCAAATCCTAAGCAAAGCTGACAAATATCTACTTGACCATCAGAAACACACAAGAAAATCCTCATCCCACGACACACTGAAAAAGTCTATTGATTATCAACTATACCGATCGAATCTAAAAAAAGGATCTACTTTTCTGAATTTTTCGAAACCAAAAACAGCATTAAGTCATTTCCTTGAAGCACAACACCTTTTAAACCAATATCATTTTGAGCACAATGACACCTTAGACACTTTGATTTCTGCCGCTGCCCGTCCGCTGATCCTATCAGCATTAAAACAAGGCGAGCTAAAACTGTGGGGGCACAAATACCAACAAGCCTTTGATATACTAAATGACATAGAAAAAGATACAGCAAAATACCATTTAGAAAATGACTTTTTGATAGCGCAAAAAATCAGCAGTTTTGAACATGAGCTAACCAAAGCTTTTTGCCAGGAAGTTTCGGATAGCATACAGACAACAAAAGAACAGGCTTATTCATTACTAAAAAAAGACAAATACATACAAGCGGAGCTGCTCCTTGAGCAAAGTCTGGCTTTAGTGCAGCGCCACGCTATTTGTTCTCTGCCTGCCCGCCCGGTCACAGACACTTTAGAGCTCTATGAGGATGTATTTCGTTATTTTCGATCAAAAATCAGGCTGGATTCACTGCGGAGCCAAAAGAAATACGAAGAAACTATAACACTAATAAGACAGATGCAGGAGAATTATGAAAATCATAAACTTGTAGCAGCCAAAGCCGGGAAAATCAGTTTGACAAAATATGGCGGCAGCCAGCAAGATGATGCATTAAAAGTTTATTATCTGCGCTATCAGCTAAAGCAGCAGCAAAACAAAAAAGCCTTAGTTCTGCTAAGAACAATCAGCAGCAAGCTGTTGAAAAGCAAAAAAGGAAAACAGTGGCAGAAAGAAATTGCAGAGCGCATGGCCAGGGAGGATGCCAGAGCACAAAAGGCCATAAACTACAAAGCACAAGCCACGGAATATTCGAAAAACATACCCGAATTAAGCGTTTTTGAACGGCATTACAGTTCAAAATATCGTCAGGAAGCAAAAATATTTCCCTGGTTTTTCTGACGATTTTATATATTTGGCCAAAGCAAATAACAAAAACTATATGTATATGAAACGTTTATTATTAATCAGCAATTCAACCATGGCCGGGGAGTCATATTTAGACTGGCCAAAAAAACACATCAAAGATTTCTTAAAAGAAGATGTCAGGCGGGTGCTCTTCATACCCTATGCAGGTGTAGGTTTATCAGAAGAGGGTCTGGAAGCCTCATACAACGCTTACGAAGAAAAGGTAAACGCTGTATACCAGGAATTGGGTTACGAGATTTATTCAATCCATCGTGAAGCAGATCCAGTAAAAGCTGTAGAAGAAGCCGAGAGCATTGCTGTAGGAGGCGGCAATACGTTTCATCTGGTGGGCATGATGCATCAAAACAAGCTAATGGAGCCTATTCGCAAGCGTGTAGAAGAAGGCATGCCCTATATGGGCTGGAGTGCTGGCTCCAATGTTGTCTGCCCCTCTTTGATGACAACCAACGACATGCCAATATTTGAGCCTGAGAGCTTTAAAACACTCAACCTGCTCCCCTTCCAGATCAATCCGCATTATCTGGATGCTAACCCCGACGGACATGCCGGAGAAACCAGAGAGCAGAGAATCAATGAATTCCTCAAAATAAACAAAGAGATTACTGTTGTTGGACTGCGTGAGGGATGCTTATTGCAATTAGAAGGAGAACGCCTACTGCTAAAAGGTAAACACAGCATGCGTATTTTCCAACATGGCATGGAACCAAAAGAACTCAATACAGGTGATATTTTGGACTTCCTTGTAAAATAAAGGCTTGCAAAACACTTTTGTTGATGCGTTGTTTTTCTTATCTGAAAAACAACGCATTTTTTTATGAACCGAGCATGATCCGCCTAAGGCAGAACACATACGGGGATGATTAAATGCGAGGAGTCGAACTGCCAGAAAGCTATGTCATTGTGCGGTGGGATTTCCGCTTTGGGCGGAGATTTAGAGGTGCGTGTTGGTGAGTTGGCGATGATGCGATAATGCGATAGGGCGAACGAAGAGACTTAAGAGACTTAAGAGACTTAAGAGACTTAAGCGACTTAAGAGACTTAAGAGACTTAAGCGACTAAGAGACTAAGAGACTAAGAGACTAAGAGGTTAAGAAGCTGATAGTCTGAGGGAAACGAACAAACAAAGAACCCCGTTAAATCTACTCCTATCGTCGCATTTAACGGGGCAAGCAAGGAACAAAGAACATTGA
Organism: Bacteroidota bacterium; assembly: GCA_051748205.1. Taxonomy (GTDB): domain Bacteria; phylum Bacteroidota; class Bacteroidia; order Bacteroidales; family PWNQ01; genus PWNQ01. The sequence continues at coordinate 10,239 of JBNJHE010000093.1, forward strand.
ACACGGAACATTGAACATTGAACATT
>JBNJHE010000094.1:0-10125 GCA_051748205.1 Bacteroidota bacterium
GAAACAAAGAACAAGGAACAAGGAACAACGAACAACGAACAAGGAACAAAGAACATTGAACACGGAACATTGAACATTGAACATTGAACATTGAACATTAAATTTAGACAGATGAAAAAAATCTTATCTTTAATCATTCTGCTGGCAGTATCAAGTAGTGCCTTTGCTCAATTGTCCGACGAGCTGCTATTAGCTAATGCCCGGAATAATTTGACCAATGCGGGCTTTACACTTAGCGTGTATGATGAGGCCTCCCCTCTTTTTGTTGAAGGAGTGCAACAAAAGATAGAGCCTAATGTCCCTTTGTTAGGGGTTAAATTCGGGGGTAATCTTTCTCGTCTGGTTTCTGATTCTGTGACAGAGACCTCCGGAAAATCCGGAATACGCGGAGGATTTATGTATGGGGTGTACTACAGTAAAATTTTCACCCTGGAAACAGGTATCATGTATGAAGGCAAAGGCTTTGTGAAAAATAATACGGAGATTACCGAATATACAGTAGATACAGCTTTTATCCGGTTGATGGAGAAATATGATCTATCGGCCCGCTTTCATTATATCCAGGTGCCCCTGTACGGACGTTTTACGTTTGGGGATAATGTCAGGTTTTATGCTACGGCAGGACTTAGCCTTGGCATCCCCATTATGACCCAGCAAGAAGGGACACGACAGTATAAAACTTTTATTCAGATGAACTCCGGTGTTAATACTTCCCTGGAAGCTGAACCGGATACATTGACAGGGGGAACAGAGGAGTTCCAGGGTCTTGACCTTTCCGGTGCTATTGGGGTTGGATTTGAATGGCCATTAAACTTCAAAGGCTTTACAGGACCGGCGCCATCGTTGTTTGTGGATGTAAAATATCATCGCAGCCTGATGTCTATCGGACAGGCTACCAGCCGCGAAGTTTCTGTTGCCGGCGATATGGTTGAGCTAGACCTTCCTGCTACAGAGACGTTCAATGAAGGAGTTGCTATTACTGCAGGGCTAATATTTCCTTTGTCAGTGCGATAAAGGCTCCGGCTTATGGTTGTGTCCCTATTTATTTATAACAAAAAAAAGTATGACGTAAAATCCCCGCTGTTTATTCAAGAGCGGGGATTTTTAATAAAGAATTAAGGGTGGGATTTCCCTGTTGGTGGAGAAAGTATTATTTTCGTAACAAGAAAAATCAGATGAACTGAGCCATGACAAAAACTGGGACACACATGAATGATTATCATGAAATTGAAAGCGTGTGTCAGGTATACGATTTGTGATGGCGAGCTTCCCCGCATTAAAGACGGGGTCAACATCAGGTCTATTTTATAAAACTATAAACAGATGATACAATGAAAGATAGTATAGCAATTTTATGTGGCGGGGGGCCGGCCCCTGGAATCAATACGGTAATCAGCAGTGTCGCCAAAACCTTTTTGCGCGCAGGCTATCGAGTGTTGGGTGTTCATGATGGTTATAAAGGACTGCTCTCGGGACAGCCACAAATTGAAGAAATCAGTTTTTTGATGGCTGACCGGATTCATCATCAGGGAGGTTCAGCACTGAAGATGAGTCGATATAAGCCAAAAGATGAGGAATTTAACTCAAAATTTTTTGTACAACATCAGATTAAACTGCTGGTGACCATAGGCGGGGATGATACAGCATCAACGGCAAATCGCTTGTCGGAATACCTTAACTCACAGGATGTAGAGATCAGCAATATCCATGTGCCGAAAACCATCGATAATGATCTTCCTTTGCCGGAAGGGATTCCGACATTTGGCTATCAAACGGCAAAGAATGAAGGTGTTAGAATCGCTTCTACCGTTTATGAAGATGCGCGAACTTCAGGTAACTGGTTTGTGGTAACCGGCATGGGGCGCGAAGCAGGGCATCTGGCTTTTGGTATTGGTGCAGCCTGCCAGTATCCGATGATTATTGTGCCGGAAATGTTTGATCGTACGCGTATTACTTTCGAAAAAATCATTCATATGATTATTAGTGCCATCATCAAGCGTAAGATAATTGGGGTTGATTATGGCGTGGTGATGATTAGTGAAGGCGTTTTTCATTTCTTTACAGATGCCGAAATCAAATCAACAGGCATCAACTTTACCTATGATGAACATGGGCATCCGGAACTGGGCAATGTCAGTAAAGCGCATATTTTTAATATGTTGCTACAGCGTAAACTAAAAGAATTAGATCTGAAAGTGAAAAGTCGTCCTGTGGAACTGGGCTATGAGATTCGTTCCTGCGATCCTATCGCCTTCGATTTGATGTACTGCCGGCAATTGGGAATTGGCGTGAAAAAGCTCTTTGATGAAGGGCATACGGCTTGTATGGTGATGCGTGATCACTCCGGAAACATTAAGCCTTTATTCCTTCGTGATGTCGCCGGAAAGGATGGGAAAGTGAAAACCCGCCTGTTGGATATCAACTCGGATAAAGTGAAGACCATCTTTAATGAAGGGATACAATATCTTGATGAGGACGACTACGACGAAGCTGAGAAATATGTCAATGATCCGGAAAAATACGATTTTCGGAAAATTCTACAGTGGTAAATAAATGCTAAGCGGAAAGCTGGGCTGATTTCACAGCCCAACTTGCCACTCTTTATCTAAGCATAGTTCTACAGGCTCTTCGTAGTTGATGTTACTGCCTGTATAAACTGTTGGTCTGCAAAGCTACCAAATTTGCAAAAGATTCACCATGGTGTAGTCAGGCTCTTTTGGCATTCAGAGACATCATTATGGTTGTCCCTTTATTGGGGTGGCTGTCAACATCTAAATCGATATCTGCTTTATCGAGGAGTCGTTTTACAAGCAATAACCCTATACCATTTCCGGGTTCATTATTGGTTCCTTTAGTGGAAGCTGTTTTGCCTGAAAACAAGGAGGATAGTTTATCTTTTGACATGCCAATTCCTGTGTCAGAAACGATAATTTGATTGTCAAGATATTGGATTTCGATTTTGCCAGTGCTGGGGGTAAACTTTACAGCATTGGAGATAAAATTGCGCAAAGCGATTTTTATTATGGGTTCATGGGTTTTTACAAAAGTTTTTTTCCTGACATTATTGAAGATAGAAATGTTTTTACGTGTGATATCCTGGCTAAATTCGTCGATACATTTACTTATAGTCTTAGAAAGCTCAATATCTTTTTTGGCTTCCAGGCTTGATTCTTTGGCGCGTACAAATTCCATCAGGTCATTCGTGATATCTAAAGCTTTTCTGGAAGCCTCGTAAATGATATTGGTATATGCTATTAATTCATCCTTATCATATTCCAGCACGGATTCTTTAAGCAGCTCAGCAAAATTCATAATATTTCCCAGGGGAGACTTTAGGTCGTGGAAGATAGTAGAGAACAATTGTTCTTTCAGGTTTAGTTGTTCCGACAGAGAGTTGATCAGCGCTTGCTGGTTTTTTTCAAATGATTTTTGTTCGGTGATATCGAATACAATGCCGGCCAAAAAAAGCGGGTTTCCGTTTTTATCTCTTTTCGTAATTTTACCTCTGTCGTAATAGTGCTTCCATTCGCCGTTTTTAGTTTTTATTCGATAGGCTGTTTCGTAGACTTCTGTTTTTCCCTGCAGGTGATCCCGCATATTTTGCATAACTTTTTGATAGTCTTCGGGCGCCAGCTTGTCAGTAAAAAATTCAAAGCCAATATTTTTTGGGATTTCGGAGACATCATAGCCCAGATTTGTTGCTTTGAGCGGGTTAAAGTCCACTATATTATTTTTTACATCCCAGTACCATTGCCCCAGGTTACCCACCCAGGCAAAGCGAAGGTCCTGGGAGTCATGTTTTTCTTGCTTATAGGCTTCGATAAAACGATCTTTAGACTTCAGGATCTCTGTCAGTTGCTGATGTGAAAGCTTGCTATAATCCATAATCAGGGGTTTAAATTATTTGGCTAAAAATACATTAATCCTGCTGTCAAGTCAATGCTATTTTTTCTGACCGGGTTTTAAACCGTGTTAGGAAAAAAAATTTGGACTCAAGCGCGCATGTATGCAAAACTTTTGTCATGGACCGGTTCGTATAAAATTTTAGGAGCAAGTTAATAATGATATAACGTATTCTTCTTTTTTAATTCATATCATTATAAAAAGCACCATATAGTTTTGCCATAAAATTAAAAATCAAAAATTATGGTAGGAGTAAAGTTTTATTTAGTAATTTTCCTGACAACACTAACAATAGCTGTTCAGGCACAACAAACCGGCATTATTAAAGGCCGTGTTTTAGATACCGACAACCTTTCGTTGCCTGGTGCATCCATTGTAATTGATACGATTAATAAAGGAGCCATTACCGACCATAACGGTTATTTCACTATTACCGGAGTTCCAGAAGGGAAGTATGAACTTTCTGCCTCTTACATTGGTTTTAATCGTGATAAAAAGGAGGTTTCAGTCGAGCCTGGTAAAACAACGGTTGTTAATTTCAAACTGTTAGCCGGTATTGAATTATCCGAAGTTGTTGTAAGCGATAGGCTGCAAGGGCAGTCAAAGGCTTTGAACACCCAAATGAATAAGGAAAACATTACCAATATCATTTCATCGGATCAGGTAGGTCGTTTTCCCGATGCCAATGTTGGCGATGCTTTAAAAAGAATTCCCGGTATTAATGTGCAGTACGATCAGGGTGAAGCCCGGTTTGGGAGCATTAGGGGAACATCACCCATGTATAATTCAGTGACAATAAACGGCGAACGTATTCCCGGGGCCGAAGCAGAAGAACGTGAGATACAACTCGACCTGGTGCCTGCCGATATGGTAAAGGCTGTTGAGGTAAATAAATCAATTACTCCCGATATGGAAGCCGATGCTATTGGAGGTGCGGTAAACCTTGTTACTCGCTCTGCCCCTTACGAACGTCGTGTAAGCGTCACTCTTGGTTCCGGATACAATATGCTTGCAAACAAACCGATGTACACTGGAGCTTTTGTGCTTGGCGATCGCTTTTTGAACGATAAACTTGGTGTTATTGCCAGCGCTTCCTACCATAATCATGATTTTGGCAGCGATAATATTGAAGCCGAATGGGACTATCTTGATGAGAATGATAAGAATGGTTCTGCTTTTGCCGAAGAAATGCAAGTACGCCAATATGTGGTACAACGGATCAGGCAAAGCCTTTCACTAAGCCTTGATTATAAGTTTAATGCCAATCATACCATTTTTTTTAACGGTATTTATAATCACCGTAACGATTGGGAAAACAGGTATAAAACGGTTTATAAAGATATTGAATATGATGAAGGCAGCGATTCGTGGGGAGGTATGATTGAACGAGAAGTTAAAGGTGGTGGTGATAATGATAATGTAAAAAATGCACGACTCGAAGACCAGCGAATGATGAATTTTGCCCTGGGTGGCGACCACCAATTCGGGAAAATTACAGCCGACTGGTCTGCTTCCTACAGTAAAGCATCTGAAGAAAGACCAAACGAACGGGAAATTTTATATGCAGCAGAAGATCTAACTTTTACTACGGATTTCTCCGACGGAAGCGCACCCAAAATCACCGGTGTCACTCCCTCTTCGTCTGCTGATTTTAGTTCAGATTATATCATTGATGGAATGACTGAAGAATTCCAGTACACAGAAGATATAGATAAGAATTTCAGGATGAATGTCCTTATCCCTATGCTTGAGAATGAATATGAAAACAGTTTAAAAGTGGGCCTTCGGTATAAAGGCAAGGATAAAATGCGTGATAACACGAAATATGAATACTCCCCTCTTGACGAGAATGAATTTATGGAAAAATCTCTGAATAACCTGGATAATTATAGTAAAGACAATTTCTTAGCCGGTGATTATGAAACAGGGAGTCATGTAACAGCTGAATACCTCGGCAGCCTTGACTTGACCAATCCTTCATTGTTTGAGGAAGAAGAAGACATTGAAGAAACAGCCGAAAATTTCAATGCTAAAGAAGATGTTCTTGGTGCCTATGTAATGCTTAACCAAAATTTTGGAACTAAGTTGTCGATGATTGCTGGGGTGCGGCTTGAAAATACGTCGCTGGAATATCAGGGTTATCAGTACGATGCCGATGACAACGTGGCGACTCTGTCTGATGTAGTCTCGGAATCGTATTTAAATGTTTTGCCCGGCCTTCACCTGAAATACAACTTTGATAAAAGTACTGTTTTAAGAGCGGCATGGACCAACACCCTGGCAAGACCGAACTACTTTTATCTTGTTCCATTCAGACAAATCACAGAGGTAGACAATGAAATTAAAATTGGCAATCCCGATTTAGTCCCAACTACTTCAATGAATTTCGACCTGATGTTTGAAAAATATTTCAAAACCATTGGGATTGTTTCTGCCGGAGTTTTTTATAAAGATATGGAAGACTTTATCACATTTGAAACCCGCGAAGATTATTTGTTCGAGGACAGAACATGGGACACGTGGGAAAAACCGCTCAATGCAGGAAATGCAGAAGTCTTCGGGTTTGAACTTGCGGCCCAACGCCAGCTCGATTTTCTGCCGGGTTTCTTGAAGGGTTTTGGACTGTATGCAAACTATACCTATACAACAAGCACTGTTAGTGATTTTCGTATTGAAGGTCGTGAAGATGATGATATTTCGCTCCCTGGTTCAGCACAACATACACTAAATGGATCTTTATCATATGATAGTAAGCGTTTTACTTTCAGAACTTCCTTGAATTACGCTTCTGATTTTGTTGATGAATTTGGCGAAGAGGCGTTTTACGATAGATACTACGACAAGGCAATACACTTAGATGTAAATGCCAACTATGCCATTACTCCCAAATTCAGTGTATATGCTGAGGCAAATAATTTGCTGAACACACCATTGTATTATTACCAGGGCGTAAGTTCTCGGTTAATGCAGGCGGAGTATTATAATGTTCGTTTTCAATTTGGTGTAAAAATGGATTTATAATTTAATATAAAACAAAAATATGAAACATAGAATTATGATTTTTACTGTTTTGGCAGCGCTGATGTTTTCAGCCTGCCAAAACAAGCAGTCAAACGATGAATTGCAACAGGATGCCGTGAAATCCATGTCTGTTCTTCCTGAAGTTGTAGCAATAAAAGAGGCTTTCACAACCCTGCGTGATGAAAGTGATAATGTGGATAGCCCTGCCCTTTGGCATGGTGATGAAGGGCAAAACTGGCTGCTGGCCACTGCAAAAGAAGGAAACGTGATTATTGTTTATGATGCCGCTACCGGAGAAAAAATCAATGTGTTTGGACAAAATGGCAGTTCCTTAGGTGAGCTCAGCAGGCCCAACGGTATTGCAGTTATTGATGATTATGCTGTAGTGGTTGAAAGGGACAACCATAGGATACAGGTATTCAGCCTACCGGACTTTAAACCCTTAGGCGTTTTTGGTGAATCATCTTTACGTTTGCCCTATGGGCTTACCATTGACCATTTTGAAGACAAATATCATCTTTATGTTACTGATAATTACGAAACACCCAAAGAAGAAACTCCGCCAGCCGACAGCCTGGGGCAAAGGGTACACCATTTTGTTTTTACGGTTGAAAACAATCAGGTAAACGCTAAGCACATCAGCGCTTTTGGCGATACTTCCGGTAAAGGCGTTTTGTATAAGGTAGAATCATTGCTTTTAGACCGTACATTAAACCGTTTGTTAATTGCCGATGAACATGAAGAACACCGCAATGTGAAAATATATAATGTAGAAGGTAATTTCACCGGGCAAATCATCCCACACAACTATTTCTTCTACGAGCCCGAAGGCATTGTGCTTTGGGAATGTGAGGTCGATAGCTCTGGCTATTATCTGATGGTTGACCAAGGCAAGATTAACAATACCTTTCAGGTGTTCGACCGCAAAACGCTCGAATACATTGGTGGTTTTGGTGGAGAAATTACCCGTAATACTGATGGCATTGCCATTACCCAAAAAGCATTTGGCGACTTTAGTTGCGGAGCCTTTTATCCTGTGCATAACGATGGAAGTATCACGGCAATATCGTGGGAGGATATTGCGAAAACCCTTGGTTTAAAAAATGATTGTAATTAGAATACAAAAAGATATAGCATATGTGAATGCTGAACGGAAATCACCGCTCAGCATTCATGTATATATAAGTTAGATAATTAAATGAAGTCATTATTCGCAATATTTGTGTTAATTCTTTTACTTAATTCTTGTAATATCTCGGAGAGGATTGAAAGCAATGTGGACTTCCTGCACGATATAGCTCCATTTACTTCTGATTCACTGGTTCATGTGGTAATTGAAATACCAGCAGGCACCAGGCAAAAATGGGAAGTGAATAATGAAACAGGGAAAATAGAATGGGAAAAAATTACCACCGATTCGTCCAGGGTAATTAATTACCTGCCCTATCCGGCCAATTATGGTTTTGTACCCCAAACCATGCTGCCGAAGTCATTGGGGGGCGATGGCGATCCTGTGGATGTTTTTGTGCTTGGTTCATCTATCAATCGCGAAGAAATAATTATAGCCAGACTTGTTGGAATAATTCATATACTTGATGATAATGAATTGGACTCGAAACTATTGGCCGTAAATACCAGCGAAAGAGGTTTTGACGTAAATTCGTATGAAATGCTAATCAATAAATACCCTGGAATTGTTGAGATAATACAACTGTGGCTAATGAATTACAAAGGGAACAACGAAGTAAAAATTCTTTCGGTAAACGATGAAAAAGATGCATTTCAATATTTAAGATCAGCAAATAATGATTATATTAACCATAAATAAAATATACCTTATGACACAATTTTTAAGACTTTCAATAGTATTCCTTGCAATCCTAATGTTGGGATGTCAGGGAAATTCAGGTAAAGTAGATTCCAAAAAAAATGAAATTGCCAAAGCAGATAGCATTAGTACGGAAGTATTAGAGTTTTCAATTACCGGCAAACATGCCGAAGATGATTCCACATTGCTTCGTATAGCTTTTATTGGAGATGGCGAACCCAAACCATGTGCAGAATTTCCGCATACTGATGCTGCTGTTGAACAAATAAACGCCCTTATGCAAACGCAACCCATAGATTTTGTAATAGGTGTTGGCGACGTTGCTCACAAGGGAACAGAAATCCAGTACGAAGCTGCAACCGAGGTATTCCAAAAACTAAAAGCTCCATTTTATCCCATCATGGGCAATGAGGAGCACGGTAGCACGGTGGAAAGGTACCTTCACTTTGCCCAACAATGGAACAGCGAGATAAAAAGCCAGAGTTATGTAATCAATCACGATAAGCTTGCATTTGTATTTGCATCGCCCGATCATGGCCGTGATCTGGATGACAGTGGCGGCCGGTGGATACTTGAACAAATTCAACGATTAGCTCCAAAACCAGTGGTCTTGATTGTTCATGGAGCTCAAAAAGGTGTTTATCCCGAAAATCCAGATAAAGGCATCAGCAATCAACTGTTTATCGAACAGGTTATTCCACAAGCGAATCTTGCCGCAGTTATTTCCGGAGATTTACATATGGATATGGAAAGAGTGAACCATTCTAAAAAAATTGATCATGTTCATTATCTTCATATCCCTGCACTCGAACGCACCAAAATTCCCGATGAAACCAATCATACGCCTATGGTCAGGGTGATGACGATTACCAAAGACGGAAATGTAACGGTTGAAACCTACGCCACAGGGGAAAATACACCACGTGAGCAGCTTGATTATTCGTTTGTTCTTGACTTATCAAAATCGTTTGATAGTCCATGAAATACACTCAGTCTAATGTGAAAGTAAAAAGAGACTTACTCTTTAGGGCTTCATTTTTTAGTCCCTTGTGGCAATTATCTGTTTTTGATTTGCCAGCGCGTAGTGCGTGATAATATGCGTAAGCCGAAAAATGGCAGTAATCTAAACTTTTGTACATTTACTAAATATAGTAACTACTTGACAGGTTGGCGAATTGAAACCCCTCCAACCATCAATTCGTAGCCACACGCATGCTTTTTGCCAACCTGCCCACTGATTAGATTGATGCCGAATTTTAAATTAACTTTGCAAGAAAAATGTATAAAACTCAGAAATCATATATTACCAAAGACAAAAAAATGCTTGATTTAATCAATGAGAACTACTCATTGTTACTTTGTTTGCAACATTT
>JBNJHE010000095.1:0-10012 GCA_051748205.1 Bacteroidota bacterium
TTCAGATTTCCAGACTGTCACGTGAGCTGTGTTTTGAAAAGCCCGGTATGCAGAGTCGACATACGATTTTTTTACCTTAAAAGCGAAGGCCGGATTGGAGCCTTGTATTTCTTCAAACCAGTGCGCGGGAGCCACAGCCGATAAGTCTACAACACGTTCCCTGCTGATCGGGTTCATGCCGTGGTCCGAGGTTACCAGCACATTGATTTTATCGCTGTAGGGGAGTGCTTCGATTTTTGTCATAAAAACACCCACCAGGCTATCGAGCATCTTTATTACAGAATCAGTTTCAACAGCAAAAGGGCCGGCATTATGACCAATGGCATCCGGCTCATGATAATACCACATAACCAAATCCGGACGTTTGTCTGCAGGCTTTTTCAACCACTGTATCACCGTATCTATACGCGCTGAAAAAGGAATGCTTTGCTGATAAGGTTTCCAGTATGTTGCTTTATTATCAGCACCAGCAACATCAGAACCGACCCAAAAAAAAGTGCCTGCGATTTTGCCTTGTTTTTCTGCTGTTTCCCAAATGGGTTCTCCTCCGTAAAACGCAGGATTATTTCTTGAGGCAGAATCGCCCATCGAATAATAAGCATCCATAGTAGGATCATAAAAATTATTCATCACAATACCATGATGATCGGGATACAATCCTGTGGCCATAGAATAATGATTGGGAAAGGTTTTGGTCGGAAAAGAAGGTTTTAGATATTCTGCCTTTACACCTTTGCGTGCGATTTTGTCCAGATTGGGTGTGGCTGTGCTATCGGGATAATCCCAACGAAAACCGTCTAACGATAAAATGACAACATATTCTTTCGCCGACTCTGATGTGGTTTGTTTTTTGTGATTGCATGAACTTATGAATAAACCGGAAATCACCAAATATATTAATAGAAGTTTGGTTTGCATAATAGTGTGTTTTAAGAGACAAAACTACGATATTTGACTCAAAAACGATAGCTTTTAGCACAGTTTTGCGATGAAGATACCGTTGTTTTTTTCGGTAGGCTGTGAACAATGTTCAGTGTACATTTGCTAAACATGATATTATACTATGGACAAAGAATTAAAACGCATATTGTACAGTGCCTATATTCCTTTAATCTTTTTAGTGATACTATATTTGGTGAAAGGTGTGGAGAGTTATTATGATATCAGTTTTTCCAATTATGGCATTTTGCCTCTTCATATCGAAGGCCTGAAAGGCATACTTTTTTCGCCATTGTTGCATGGCGACTGGGGTCATCTGTTGTCTAACTCTTTACCACTGTTGGTTTTAGGCTGGGGGTTGTTTTATTTTTATCCCCGCATTGCTTATCCGGTTTTTTTTCTGTCATGGCTGATTACCGGTTTATGGGTATGGTTTTTTGCCCGCGAAAATTACCATATAGGATCGAGTACACTGGTTTATGCATTTGCCGCATTTCATGTTGCCAGTGCTTTGATTCGAAGAGAAAAACGTGTACTTGCTTTTATGATGTTGGTGTTTTTTCTTTACGGTAGCATGATTTGGGGATTTTTCCCTGACTTTTTCCCACATAAAAACATCTCCTGGGAAGGGCATCTGATGGGTTCCTTTGCTGGCATTATTCTGGCTGTATTCTATCGTAAAGAGGGGCCGCAACGATATGTCCCTGATTGGGACGAGGACGAGGACGACGATGATGACGATGAAGAAGAAGACCCCTGGTGGTTGATGGACGAATCTCAGGAAAACCTGCATCCGCGTTCGCCTCAGCTTAAATATCGTTATCATTACACGAAAAAAAAGAAATCTGAAAAGTAAACGGAATCAATAGTCTCTCAGGCTGCGATCCATGTCCCTTTTGATGTCTTTTGACTTGATGTGTTCCTTTTTGTCAAAATTGTGTTTTCCTCTGGCCAGTGCGATATTAATTTTTGCCCAGCCACTTTCATTAATATAAACCAGAGTGGGGACGATGGTAAATCCTTTTTCTTTGCTTTTGTTCCTGAGCTTTTTTAATTCACGCCTGGTTAAAAGGAGTTTTCTTGGGCGCTTGGGCTCATGCGTGTAATGTATGGCCATTTCATAAGGTGAAATATGCATCTCGCGGATCCATAGCTCGCCTTGATCAGTAAAAACACAATATGCTTCTGATATAGAGGCTTTCCCTTTTCGTATTGACTTGATCTCGCTCCCTGTTAATGCAACTCCTGCGGTAAATTCTTCAATCAGAAAATACTGAAATGAGGCTTTTTTGTTTTTTATATTGACTCTGCTGGCATCCATATTGCTGCAAAGATATAAAAGACCACAACAGAAGCTTCGTCATAATTAAAATTATTGTGTTTTTTCGCAGAAGCCTTCCGGAGTATGTCAATAAATTGTTGCGATGATAAAAATCAAGGGATATTCAAAAAAATAGTTGCTTTAGCTAAATTTATAGCGCTTATCTTTGCATCAGCAAAGCAAAATGGTTGACTTATATCAAATACTGGGCGTAGATAAAACGGCAGGCACCGAAGAAATCAAGCGTGCTTATCGTAAGCTGGCGATGAAATATCATCCAGACCAGGGTGGTAGCGGGGCTTCTCCAGAGCAATTCATAAAGGTCAATAAAGCGTATCAGATATTGTCGGTGCCCAGGCGTAGAGCCTGGTATGATCAGCACCGCGCGCATCAACAAACAAAATCCTATCGTTCAGCTCAAGGCGTTAGCTATTCACAGGCTCAGGCGGCGGCCCGCTATCGCCACTATCAAAGAGTGGTTCGAAAGGAAGCGAAGACTCCTGTCTGGAAAAGAACGAGCTTTTTGCTGGCAACCATGAGCTTGATGTTGATATTTTTAGGCGCTATGTTTTTTAATGATCTGCGCCTGCTTCTGCTTAAACGGCATCAAACCTCAACCATGGCGATGGTTGTGACGCCCTACAGTTTTAACCAGCAAAATGAAAACCTGCATTATGTGTATAAGGTAGATGATCAGATTGTTGAACAGCATGACTCGCGGCCTGTTTTGCCCGGAGTGAATACCATTGTTAATGATTATGGGATTCCTGTAGCGCCTAATGATTCCTTTGTGGTTTATTATAACCCGCAACATCCCGGGAGGGGAATCATCGATCTAAACCAGCCGGCAGCCAATACCGTGCAAAAAAAAATTAAGGATGCTGCTGTGATTCTTGAAAAACGATTAGAGCTCAGTACATCAACCGCCCGGTGTATGATTAATCACTTATATCGATACAAAGGGCAGGAAGGACTGGGCCATGTTTTATCTTACAGCCTAAAATGGCATCAGAGTATTCAATACAATGAACGCTCCTTTAATCGTTTAGTGAAATCAGGCTTGTGGAGAAATATTGAATATGAATGTCAGAGACAAGCTGTCAGGAATTAAAATCCCCGATGCGTTTTTGTATCGACTGCATTTTTTGCTTCATCATTCCTTGCTGATTTTTTTTGATGTCAAATTTTAATGTGGAATATATGCGTTCGCTGTGCGGCTCCAGTACATCATAGGCATTCTGTATTACCTCAAGTGCCTGCTTTACTGTTGGCGTTTCAAAAATAGTACCCATAGGTGTTAATTGATAGGGTACATCGCTTTCCTTAAACATTGTTATGATTTTGCTCACATATTCGCTAACGCTTTTCCCCTTGTCAGTAGGAAACATTGCAAATTCTACCAATACTGCCATAGTGTTTCTTTTTTTCTGCAAAAATAGTACAAAAAGCAGGTTGGGTCAAAGATTTTTCTTCCACAATTGCCAGGAAGCCAAGGCTTGTTCTTTGAGCATGATCCATCCGTTAATTGTTGCGGCACCCTGAAGGCGAGCCTGCTGCAGGAATTTAGTTTCAGGAGGGTTGTAAATCAAATCAATAACACGGTTTTTTCGTGACAGGTATTTGACAGGAAAAGGGGGCATTTTGCCGGTCTCAGGATACATACCGCAAGGGGTACATTGAATGATCAGCGGGAAATGGCGAATGTGCTCTTGATGAATATCGTGATATGTTAAATCTCCTTTTGCCCTGTTTCGGCTTACCATTATGTAGGGCTGATCGTGTTTTTTTAATACATACTCAACAGCTTTGGCGGCACCACCGGAGCCCAGAATTATGGCAGGTTGAAAATTGATGCCGGTCAGTTGCATCATACGTTCAAAGCCTTTGATGTCTGTATTATGCCCTTTTAAATATATTTCACCCTGGTCTCTATTGACTTCAATAGTATTCACGGCTTTGGTTTGTCTGGCTTGCTGATCCAGATCATCAAGATAGTTTACGACTTCAGTTTTAAAGGGTGTGGTAACATTTAAGCCGATGAGCCGGGGATGGTTCAGGATTAACTCCGGTAGGCTACTTAGCTTTTTTAGTGGAAATAAGTTGTAATGGATGCCGGATATATTTTCCTGTCTGAAAATATTTTCAAATAAATCAGCAGATGCGGAGTGCTTTAAAGGGTATCCGATTAATCCGGCATTTATCATGATGCTTTCTTTTCTCCAAAATACTCAATGGCCCAAATAATGGCAAATCCAAGAGCCATCCAGGCGATTGCGATTAGGATATCGGCTGAGAAATCCGGCAAATAGCGATCATAGCCTGCAACGACAGCTTCGCCATGACGGTCCAGGACAACAGCGCCGTTTTTGATCAATGGGATTTCATTTTTCCAGGGCCAGACGATAGCCAGAGACCCAAAGATAAATCCTGTCAGGATGGCAAGTGTATTGTCGCGCTGATGTTTAAAAATCCATGCCAGAAGGTTTGAAAATGCGATAACCCCGGCTATTGCACCTGCAATAAAAACCAAAAGCAATTTAAGGTGCAAAACAATTTCCGGATTTTGACTAAAGAATACCATGTTTCCCTGCAAAACTTCTGTGATGGAGGTGGATAAAGAATTCACCGAAGTCACCATCAACAAGACATAATTGCCCATCAGCATCAAAATAAAAGAGCCGGAGAGGCCGGGAAGAATCATGCCGCTCATGGCAATCATACCGCAGATAAAGACATACCAGTAACTTTCATTCTGTTCGGCATGAGTTAGAAACGACATGCCAAATCCAATGGCTGAGCCGAGCAATAACATGACAAAGCGGTCGGTTTGCCAGCGTTCAATACGTCGGGCAATAAAAACGACCGAAGCCAGTATCAGCCCAAAAAATACAGACCAGATGATGATGGGTTCGTACACTAGCAGGTATTCAAATAAGCGGGCAATGGAAAAGATGCTTAATACGGCTCCAAGAAAAACGGTCGATACGAAAAACAAATTAGTATAGCGGGCAAACTGTTTCCAGCGGAAGCTAAACAAAAGCTTTAATGCTTTAAGATCAAAGGACTTGAGGGCATTGATCAATTCTTCATAGATATTGGTAATCAACGCGATAGTGCCGCCTGAAACTCCGGGTATAACATTGGCAGCTCCCATGCCAAAGCCTTTAAATAGCAGCACTAAGTAATGCACACTTTGTTTCAACATCCCTTAGATATTGGAAGATTCTTTTATTTGCTGTGGCAGGAACTGGAAAAAGGTATCTCCTCTTAATCCCAGGCGTAGTGTTTCCAGGGCGATCATTTCGTTAGGAGCAATATTCCCCAGGTTGACATTGGCGCCTAATTCCTGTATAAACCAGGCTTGTTGTGCCTTGTGGGGAGCTTCCCACATAATTTGTTCGGCAGGGATACTGCTGATAATTTTATTAACCAGGGCAACGTGTGCGTTGCCGTTGGGGCGGTAGATTCCTACTGTGCCACTTTCCCTTGCTTCGGCAATAACAAGCCTCGAGCCGGCTTTTAACTCTGTGTCCATCATGGTAATCCATTTGTTGGGTGCTATGATGATGCCTTCTTGTTTCGAGCCTACCTCTGAAAGCACGATGAAGTCTTTGGCAAATTCTTCAATCCAGCTGAGCTTTTCATCATGATCCAGCACGATGCTGCCGTCAGAAATCTCCAGGGCTTTAAGGCCAAATTGTTCCAGTACTTTTTTGTACTGATCGCGTATGTCTCTGACAACAAAAGCCTCAAATAAGGTCCCACCGAGATAGGGTTCGATATTATGGTCCTGGTATAATTTAATTTTTTCTTTGAGCTTTGGTGTGATGGCAGAAGTTCCAAAGCCTAATTTGACATAATCAATCAGGTGACCTGAAGAATCAATAAGGTCTTCTGCTTCTCTAAGGCTTAACCCCTTATCCATAACCATGGCTATGCCTTCTTTACGGGGTTTGGAGGGGCGTTCGGGTACAAACGGTAGGTCGAAATTCATGATACTGAAAATTAGCTGTTTTGTTTAATATGTTTTACCTGTTCAATTAAGTCGATAATCAAAGGATTTTCAGGTAAAGAGTCGTCTAACTCCAAAAATTCTTTGTATTGACTAAAATTTATATGAAGAGCTTCCTGTAATACCTGAAAGCCTTCTTTGGTTTGTTCGTTTGTAAATAAATAGAAACTAAGGCGATATAAAATTGTAGCATGGTCAGGAAAAAAGGCAAGCGCTTCGCGCAATACTGTGATTCCATCGGCAAGATGTTCAGAATTCAAGGCAGTAACTTCGGCCAGATCGAGCCAGCAATCAATATCCTCCAGGTCCAGATCCAGCGCTTTGGAGTATGCGTCCATGGCCATTTCGTACTGTTCTGCCTGCCGGGCAATGTCGCCTTTTGCCATTAGATAATCCGGGTTTTTGGTGTCTGAATGAATGGCTTTGTCGATAAAAGGTATGGCTTTTATATATTCACCTTGCTGATAAAAGACCGAAGCAAGGCCTGCCCAGGCGTCACTGATGTTTTCATTGATGTCGACGGCTTTATGATAGTGCTCAGCAGCTTTTTCCAAAGCACCCATTTTTTCATAGCATTCACCAATATAATGGAGTGTAAATGCCTCCGGTGCTTCTAGCTTTAGCGTTGATTTGTATTCCTCTATAGCTAGCTCATATTTTTCCTGATTGCATAGCACCGAAGCTTTGTTGAAATAGGCAGAAGGGTAGTCTGGTTCTAAGGCTATGGCAAAGTCAAAAGCCTCAATGGCATGTTCGTTTTGATCTACTGCAGCGTAAGCCACACCTAAATTAAACCAACCTATAGAGGATAGCGGATTCTCCTGTACATAAGCATTAAAATATTGAATGCTTTCTTTTATATTTCCTTGTGACTCATAGCAAAAAGCAATTTCGTATAATGCATTTTCATTATATGGATTAATCTCCAGCACCAGCTTAAGGTAGTGAATTGCCCGGCTAAATTGCTCTTTGTTTTCATATTCAAAAGCAATATTGGAATATATGTCTTCTGCATCATCCTCTATGGTGAGCTTCTTATATTCTTCAATAGCGGCATCATATTGCTCCAGATGACTGAAGATATTCGCTTTTGTTCTGATTATGTCAGCATTATAAGGTTCAAGGCTTTCGATGGAATTTAATAATGCTAAAGCCCGCTGAGCATGATTGGTGATGGCCAGCAGCTGCGCCTGCTTTACTTTGAAGATCACAGCCTGGGGATGTAAATCTATGGCATGATTCAAACTGACCTCTGCCAGTTTTACGTTGGTAGCCTCTAGATAATAATCAATAATTAAAGCAAAATCATCCACATCAAAGAAAAAACTATTTCCTGTGTTTAGCTGTTCCTCAAAGCGATGAACCAATCCTTCCATTTCGTGATCATCCCAAAATCCATGATCTTTTCTCATAGCATCAAATTACAAATATTTGCCGGTACAAAGTTAATTTGCCTGAGCAAAAATAGCAATTAATTGTGGGTTTTAAGCATAAATTTTATTGATTCTTAAAAGGCTAATGATCAAAAATCTGTTAAGTTTTGAACAGCTTGGTTTATGTTCATTGAAAAGATTACTTTTGTCTGTCTAAATTGAAAAGAAGAACTATGACAATGATAAAATCTATTTCCGGAATACGTGGAACAATAGGTGGAAAGCTTGGAGAAGGGCTCACGCCATTGGATGTGGTAAGGTATAGCTCTGCATTTGGAGCGTTTATTAAGCACAGACAAAATCAACAAAAGATCAAGATCGTAGTCGGTCGGGATGCCCGTATATCGGGGGATATGGTAAACCGCTTAGTGAATAATGCCCTGATAGGAATGGGCATTGACGTTGTTGATTTGGGCTTGTCAACCACGCCGACTGTTGAAATCGCTGTGACGACATTGCATGCACATGGTGGCATCATCATTACTGCCAGCCACAACCCAAGAGAATGGAATGCGCTGAAATTGCTTAATGAAAATGGGGAGTTCCTGTCCGCAGATGACGGGCTGCAGGTGTTGGAAATTGCCGAGCAGAATGCAATGGTGTTTGCTGATGTTGATCACCTTGGACGTTATGCTACGTATGAGCATTTTGTAAAGGACCATGTCGATAAGATACTGAGTTTGTCTTTGGTTGATGTTGATGCTATTAAAAAGGCCGGTTTTCGAATTGTTGTTGATTGTATTAACTCTACAGGTGCTATCGCTATTCCGCCTTTGCTGAAAGCCCTGGGTGTGGAAAATATCGAATTGCTTAATGGTGACCCTACAGGCGAATTTGCTCATAATCCCGAGCCTTTGCCCGGCCATTTGACAGCAATAGCACAAAAGGTTGTGGCTAAAAAAGCTGATGTTGGTTTTGTTGTTGACCCGGATGTCGACCGCCTGGCCATTGTTAGTGAAACCGGTGAAATGTTTGGCGAAGAATATACGCTTGTGGCTGTGGCCGACTATGTGCTTCAACATCAAAAAGGGAATACTGTTTCTAACTTGTCTTCTTCACGTGCCCTGCGCGATATTAGCGAACAGGCCGGGGTGGAATACCACGCCGCTGCTGTAGGAGAAGTTAATGTAGTGGAGAAAATGAAAGAAGTGAAGGCTGTCATTGGGGGCGAAGGGAATGGTGGTGTTATTTACCCCGAATTGCACTATGGTCGTGATGCCCTCGTGGGTATTGCGCTTTTCCTTTCTTATCTCGCCAAATCGGATAAAACGGTTAGCGGAATCCGAAAACAATATCCGGCTTATGTTATTCAAAAAAGTAAAATTAAGCTGAACCCTGATATGGATGTGGATGCTGTTTTGCTTAAAATGAAAGATAAATATCAGAGTTACCCTGTGAGTACTATTGATGGAGTAAGGATTGAGTTTGACAAGGAATGGGTGCATATGCGAAAATCCAATACCGAACCCATTATCCGTATTTATGCTGAAAGTAAAACCAGCGAGGCTGCTACTATTCTGGCCAATCGCTTTATAGATGAAATCAGCGAACTGGACGTCTAGTGTTTGTCCATGCTATCATCCAATGTCAATATATAGTAGGATGCCTGATATCCCTGAGAGAATATGCTATTTACTTTTGGAATCCTGATATTAGCGAAAAACAGCTTTTTGTCGAAAAGCGGGAGGTCGATGCCTGTTTACGAATTATTATAAATCAGCAACCGACTTTGTTTTAAGTGCTTGTATGCCTGTGTTTTTAGGCGTTGAAAACTCGTCGATAACTTTTGCTGGAAAGTATTTTTGTGAAGTATTTGTTTTTTAAATTCGTCAAAATAAAACCTTTGCTCATGGCATCGAAAAAAGGCAAACCAGCCAGGAAAAAATTCAAAAAAATCAGCTTTAAGATTTCCTCTACGGAGCGAAATCGGATAGAATATTGTTCCAGACTGGAGAATACGACCATGAATAAATTTATCAAAGCTGCCATCCGTGAAAAGGCAGCTCGTTATCAGGAACGAATTGAAGAACAGGAGAAGAATCAGGTGTCAGAGAATCAGCTGAGCTTGTTCTCGACGGATAATTCTGGTGAGCAGACCAGTATTTTGGATCTTGATTAGTATGAACTTCTTCATCCGGTTATAGCCGGACGCTGTTCTAATAATCCACCCTAAAATTTGGATATGCGCCTGCGCTTATGTTGATAATTAGCCTAAAAATAATTTAGCCCCAATCTAAATTACAAAAATAGCACGAATAAAGCTTGTTTTTCTGGAAAATTTGTTGTTAACCGTGAGTTATATTTTGC
>JBNJHE010000096.1:0-9435 GCA_051748205.1 Bacteroidota bacterium
GAGGCTAAGAGAGAGATACTGAGAAAAAAAAAGAAAAAAAAAACGAACACCAAACCCCGGTGAAACAGCTCCTTTCGTCGCATTTAACGGGGCAAGCACCGAACAAAATTTAGACAGATGATGGAAGACACTTTACATACAGTATTACAACAACATCGCCATAATTTTGCCGATGTTCTTTCCTTTTCGCTTCAAGAGGTACAGCTCTGTTATCTGGACTTAAGCGATCAAAACAAAGACCTGAGTATATCCGACATTGCTGACAACAGTGTCTTTGCACAATATATTCGACAATACATTCGACAACATCAAGCCGATGTGGCTATCGGGCAATATAAAGAAGACCGCAGTATTTACAAAAAAAGCAGTCATTTCACACCACAAGGTCAGGAAGCACGCTCCATACATTTAGGTGTTGACTTGTGGCTTTCGGCAGGAACATCCATACATGCTCCACTGCAGGGCACTGTTCACAGCTTCCAAAACAACAACAACTACGGTGATTACGGCCCCACTATTATTTTGGAACATCAACTTGAGTCCATCACTTTTTACACGCTATACGGGCACCTGAGTCTCTCCTCGCTAAGCAATATCAGCCAGGGGCAGCAGATCAGCCAGGGAGAATCCTTTTGCGAACTGGGAGCTCCACAGGAGAACGGACAATGGCCGCCCCACCTGCATTTTCAACTCATCCGGGATATGATGCATAAACAAGGTGATTTCCCTGGTGTCGCCAAACCTTCCGAGCAGGAAAAATATCTCCATTTGTGTCCCGACCCGGCACTGATTCTGGGGATCCCAACTCACCTAAAGGCCTAAACAAAGATTTACATTAAAGATACTAAACTATTTCAAGACTTTTCCCGCATATTTGGCGGGACAGGTGACCTGAAAATTAATACAGGCCAGGGGCTGTTGGATATCCATATCTTAGTCCTTCATCCTACTGCGGGCAAATCAGCAAGGCCCAATTCTGACATTTTTCGTACCTTTGAGGCTGAATAAAATTCTATTACTATGATAAAGAACGTAAATGATATTTTCTCATCCTCAGCACAAAGGATGCAACCATCGGCCATCAGAGAGTGTTTAAAATTAACGCAGCAGCCGGATATAATCTCGTTTGCCGGCGGCCTTCCGGCGCCGGAGTCCTTTCCTGTAAAAGATTTGAAGGACATTGCTGCTGAAGTGATGCAAGACGATGCCACGGCAGCCTTACAATACACAACGACAGAAGGCGACAAGCATTTGCGCGAGCAGCTCGTGCAAAGATACAGAGCCGAAGGTTGCGACATATCCCTGGATAATGTAGTGGTTTCAACAGCCTCTCAACAAGCACTGGACCTGTTAGGAAAGATCTTCATCGATGCAGGCGACCGCATTATCTGCGGACTACCGTCCTATCTGGGTGGATTATCTGCTTTCCAGGCTTACGGAGCCAACCTTACCGGAATCCCCTTTGATGCTATGGGTATGCGTAGTGACCTTTTGGAAGAAACACTAAAAGAACTTAAAGCCAAAAATGATCTGCCAAAATTCATTTATCTGATCCCGGATTTCCAAAACCCTGCAGGCATAACCATGCCCAAACAACGCCGCATCGAAATCCTGGATATCGCCAAAAAGTATGACATCCTAATAATCGAAGACAGCCCCTATCGCGAAATCCGCTTTGAAGGAGAAGCACAGCCTATGCTATACAGCCTGGACAACAGCGGGCATGTGATTACTCTGGGAACCTTCTCGAAAACACTGGCTCCTGGTTTTCGCCTGGGCTGGCTAATCGGGCATCCGGATATCCTGGCTAAGTATATTCAGGCGAAACAATCGGCCGACTTGTGTACCTCCACGCTGATACAAAAAATGGCTGCCCGGTATCTGGAAAAAGGACTGATGGATAAAAACCTAAAATACACCATCCGCAATTATCGGGAAAAGCGCGACTTGATGCTGGATGGATTCAGAAAACACATGCCTGAAGGAGTGAGCTGGACCGAACCCGAAGGAGGATTATTTTTATTTTTATACCTGCCCAAACATATGGATGCTACTGATCTTTTTTATAAAGCCGTGGAGCAAAAGGTTGCTTTTGTACAGGGTGAAGTCTTCCACAGTGATGGCAGCGGCAAAAATACCATGCGCATTAATTTCTCTTTTGTCAATAAAGAAAAGAATGCAGAAGGAGTCAAGAGACTTGCTAAAGTAATCAAAGACAACATGTAACCCAGAAAACCAGGTATTAATTCCAGCACACCAAAAGTATATAAGGATGAAGTCCAAAATTACTGTCATACTGAAAAGATTCCTGCTTTTGGCTATCTTGCCGGGACTGCTGGTGATATCCTGTAAAAAAGACGCACAACCCTGGTGGGAAGTAGACTGGTATGGACCTGCAGCACATGGGACCATCAATCTGTCAAACCTGATAGAAGACTCCCTGATGAACTCCAGCAATCAGAAAGTATGGTTGAGCCTGGACCGAAATATCTTTGCTCTGGAAACAGACTCCTTGCTAAAACTGCCTGATGATGTTGAACGCACATCCTACAAGCTTCAGTTTCCGCTTACAATAAACCCCGGAAATCCGATTTTTGACCTTGATAAAACCCGCCCGCTACAAGCCGGTGATGCAGAAATCACCAAAGCATACCTTAAATATGGCAAGATTAAAGTCCAAACCAAAACAACCTATGACCAACCCATGGAATACACATATCAATTCCCGGGAATAACACGGAACGGTCAGCCATTTACTATCAAAAACACTGTTGAAGGCACTCCCTCGGGAACAATAACTAAAGATCATGAATATGAATTAGTGGATTATGAAATAGATCTGACAGGAAAAAACCATGACCGTTTTAACCGCATCCATTATAATGTCAGGGCCCGCACTACCGACTATGCTGACACCATGACAATCACTATCCAGGACAGCTTTGCTTTGATGTTTACCTTTGAAGACATCGAGCTGTATGGCATCGAAGGTTATTTTGGACAAAAAGACATTCACTTTAGCGACACCTCAAACATCCAGCTATTTAACCAAATTCAATCCGGAGTTATGGATATCGACTCCATAAATGCCCACCTGAATATCACCAATGGCATGGGTGCAGACCTGCAATTGAAAGTCAATAAATTTAGTAGCATCAACAAGAACAGCCACCATGAAGAAGACCTACAAGCTTCCTTTATAGGCTCAACCATCAACCTTGGACGTGCAATAAAAAACCCCGGCATTCAAAGCACCACTAAAAACCTGGATTTAAGCTCTTCGAATATTGATGCCCTGATCGAAAACATCCCTGACCGCTTATCTTATGATATGGAGATGAAAATCAACCCTATGGGCAATGTATCTATGGGCAATGATTTTTACTACAACAGTGACCAGCTGAATGTACAACTGCTGATGCATATTCCACTTAAGCTATCGCTCTCAAATCTGAGGTTTCAGGACACCCTGGATGTAGACCTTAATGAGGACACCGAGCCTTTGAATTCGGCTGAACTTCAGATTCACTTCACCAACTATTTTCCGTTAGAGGCCACGGTAGACTTATTTGCCCCTTCATCAAGTGGCAATCTTAAAATTTCGACCGAGGTCAACACGCTAGAATCTGCCAGCATCAACAGCCAGGGCATAGTAACAACGCCACAGGAGTCAGTCATACAAATTGTTTTAAATCAGGAAATCCTGGATGCTATCCGGCACAACGGAAAACTACTGATGGACATTCATCTAAACACCGATAATCAACAGATGATTGAAATATATGAGGATTATAAAATTGACTATCAAGTAAGAGGACAGGTATCTATTCGCATCAATGAAAAATAAACACAGCCATAGTGTCATATTGCTACTTCTTTTATCCTTAGGCCTGCAGGTAAAAGCACAGCAATGGATGATTCCGGATCTGAAAGATTCTGTTGCCTTCCACTCCTATTATAGCCTGGAAGCCACGTCCAATTCTTTATCCAGCGACTTTGCACTTCGGGCTATTCAGGGCGGGCTAATCGATGATGATCTGAAACTACATACTCAAAACAGCCTAAACAAATCAGATAACAGGCTTGGTTATCAGCAAACGTTTTCGCTACTGGCAGGCCAGCGCATAGGACAAGGGCCATGGTATTTTCTTACCCATTACCGTCATCACAGTCTGACTGAAGTGTCCTTTTCCAGGACAGCCTTCGAATTGGCTTTTACAGGCAATGCATCCACCGTTGGCCATGAACTGCCCTTTCACCTGGAATACCGCAATGTCAATTGGCAAAGTCTTCAACTGGGCCTACATTACCAAAGGCAGTCACATCGTTTTGGGTTCTCTCCCGGCATAGTGAGTAGCGCTTACTTTTTGGAAGCTGGCTTAAAAGATGCTACGCTGTACACCAGCGAAGACCTTTCATCCATGACACTGCAGACCAGGGCAGCGGTTAGCTGGAGCGACACCACAGAACAACATCAGTTTGGTGCAGGAAAAGGGGTTAACTTTGATGTTTATTACGGCTATCACACATCAAAACAGGAATTTTTTATCAGTCTGGAAAATTTTGGAATAGTATCATTCGATCAACTTCAATTGCATGACAACACTGACAGCACCTGGCATTTTGATGGTGTAAGTCTGAATCTGTTTGAGACGGAAGATTTTCGGTTTTCTGTCAACCAGGATAGCTTAAAACAATGGACAGGCCTCAGGCAGCCCGGGAGCAAACGCATTATGCTTCCCTCCCACCTAACCATAGGCTTCAAACAAAAGGCAGGAGAAACCTTTGAGTTGGGGCTTTATGGGCGTTATCATTTTTACAGTATGGCGCAGCCAGAAATCCATGTCCTTTCGGGGTGGAGGTTCCACCCCCAGTGGAAAGTAATGCTTAGTATTGCCCATGGAGGCTATGGGAGCTTAAAAAGTGGCACACACATAACTGCCGAACTGGGGAATGGTTTTGGCTTAAGATTTGGAAGCAATAATCTGGCAGGCATGTGGATAAACCAAAACACTGCAGCAGACTTCTACATTTCATTATATAAATTTTGACCAACAATTGATTCAAACAAATCACGCTATATGAACATGCATATCCCATCCTTAAAACACAGCGACAGCGGCAATTTTTTTCTGATTGCCGGGCCCTGTGTCATAGAAAATGAAACCATGCCTTTTGAAATCGCAGAGCGGCTGGTGGACCTTAGCAACCGCTATGAGATCCCCTTGATTTTTAAAGCTTCTTACAAAAAAGCCAACCGTTCGCGCCTCGATTCCTTTACCGGCATCGGCAATGAAAAAGGGCTAAAAATATTAAAAAAGATCCGTACAACTTATGACATTCCGGTGGTCACTGATATTCACAGCGAGACAGAAGCCTATATTGCAGCCAAATATGTAGACATTCTTCAGATTCCGGCCTTTTTGTGCAGGCAAACCGATTTATTAGTAGCGGCAGCTCGCACCGAAAAAATCATCAACATCAAAAAAGGACAGTTTTTATCGGGCAAGGCCATGAAGCATGCGGTGTTAAAGGTAAGAAATGCCGGAAACCACCAGATCATGCTAACAGAACGTGGCACCACCTTTGGCTATCAGGATTTGGTGGTTGACTACAGAAACATCCCTTTGATGCAACGCTATAATGTACCAGTTATTCTGGATGTCACGCATTCGCTGCAACAGCCCAACCAGTCGGAGGGCGTAACAGGCGGACAACCTGAGATGATCACCACGATTGCTAAAGCCGGGCTGGCAGCTGGCGCAGACGGGCTATTTCTGGAAACACATCATAATCCGGCCATAGCAAAATCCGACGGAGCAAATATGCTCAAGCTGGATATGCTGGAAGATTTATTAAAAAAACTAATCCCTGTTCACCAGGCAGTAAGAAACCAATAATATGCGTAAGCAGCTGATCATATCTTTCCTTTTCCTTGTGTCAGCCCAACTAATGGCTCAGCAAAACTTCATCCACAGTTATGGTTTTTACGGCTATAACCAGGGTGTGGAAATTATGGCACACACCAACGGCTATCTGGTCGCGGGAAACACCTCCTACCCCGGCGGCAACACCCAGGTCTACCTGGTGAAAATTGATACAGACGGGCAGGTTTGCTGGGAACATGCCTTTTACACACATGCGATCACACACATCAACCAGGCCACGATTATTTCCCCCGACAGCATTCTGATGTCGGGAATGCAATATGCTGACCAGACATCGGAATATGACCCCTTAATTGCACTTGTAGACAGCAGCGGAGGAATACTCTGGGACACAACACTGTCGCAAAAAGGCTGGCAGGACATTACAGCACATCACCGACACCATCATTCACTGCTCTTTGCTTCCACTTCGGTGACGGACTCTCTGAATCATACACAGGTAAAATTGACAAAGCTCAATTATCAGACAAAAACCTTCACCCATGAACATATATTCACGGATACCCTGCTGCAAAAAATCAACAGTCTGGATATGATTGGCGATTCCATAATTATTGCTGCAGGGACAGCTCAGCACAACTCATTGAATTACAGCACAGCCAAAGTAATGATGTTAGATACGGGCTTTTCCCTGATCAGAGATACTATATTTATAGATACGGCGGAAAATCAGATCTTGGCGATAAAATACACCGATCCGGAAATAATCACTGCCGGCTATCTCGAAATTACAGGCAAAAAGAAACAGGAATGGATCGTACGCCTGCATCCCGATCAGATGACTTTTCACTCAAAACTGGGAGGAGGAGCCGAAGACGATATGCTTACAGACATAGCCGTGACCAAGCATGGATATTTATTTTTTACCGGAACGACAGAATCGTTTGGAGGAGGAAAAAAAGACATTCGCTATAGCATTCACGATCAGTATGGCAACTGGAAAAATTCAGGCAACTACGGCGACCTGGACAACGAAACAGGCCATAGCATTATCACGGATGACAGCAGCCGGATGATTATCTGCGGCACTTCAGAAAGCTGGGGGCCAAATTTTTCAAATATTGTCGTAATTCGTACAGACAGTGCCAATATGAACGTTCCCTATACGAATCATTTTACAGATGCTGCATATCCGTCAAAACACCATCAATGGAAGATTTACCCCAATCCTGTCAAAGAAAAAGTATATATTACCTTGCCTCCTACCCGCGGTAATCAACCACAGCATTTAGTTCTTATGAATATGCAGGGAGAGATTGTCCGGCAAACGACAACAAAGCAGAGCAATATTCATTTCTCCCTGAATAACCTTAGAGCCGGCATTTACATTATTCACCTGCAGGGAACAGCTTTATCAGCCAAAATAATCAAACAATAAAAGCAAAGTACGGTCAAACAAAATCACATTTGATTTTTAGCAGCTGTATATCCCTGACCCCAAAAAGCAAAACCGCTAAAAATCAGCCACCCTTTTGAGATAGGGTAAAGCTGATTTTTAGCGGCTGTGATAAATTTACTGTTTTCGGACTGGACTCATGCCAACATTTCTATTCCGGAATTATCGCATGAGAATCAAAACAGGTAAACCAAAAAGTGAAGAACGCCATTCGAGTCTGTGACCTATTGAATGATCACTTTTTTCACCAATCTTTGATTTTCTGTTTGAACTTCCAGTAGATAGAAGCCAGCCTTAAGGTGTTCTATCTGCAAGGACACGGATTTTTCATCCGCCGATTTTGCCATAAGCAATTCCCCGGTAAGGTTAAAAAGGCGAATTTGGTAATCGCTGTCATACTCCAGCGACACAAAAAGCACATCCTTTGCAGGATTAGGAAAAACAGCAAATTCAGGAATCTGTTGTGTCGTTTCTTCCTCAACTGCGGAGATAAAATTTGTTCCGCAAGGCGTAGTCCCGGTAAGGAAATAGTGTTTGACAGAATCGGCATAATTCTGCAATTTAGCAATCGCATGCTGGCTGTTACCATTATTTTGGATAGCATTGATAAAAGCGACATCAACCTCAAAAGACGCATTATTTTTCACAGTTGTATTATACCCGGAGGAGAGCAGAGCTCTTCTATCGAAGGATTGATTACCTGCAGAAGGCTCCGACCACTCAGCTATATTGGGCACCTGAAAATTAGTACCGTAATAATGAGTCAGATCACTTGTTCCGGGAAAGACATAATCGCAATAAACAGAAGAGCCCATATATCCGGATCCACCATATGTCAGTGGCGTACCATCGGCCCATCGGCTTCTGCAGTAGTGATAATAGCTGGTATCATGATGCGGGTCCACACCAATGTTTGTTTGCCCATTACCATAATTATTAAATACCATGCTATTAGTCAGGCCA
This sequence comes from Bacteroidota bacterium, assembly GCA_051748205.1. Taxonomy (GTDB): domain Bacteria; phylum Bacteroidota; class Bacteroidia; order Bacteroidales; family PWNQ01; genus PWNQ01. The sequence continues at coordinate 8,308 of JBNJHE010000096.1, forward strand.
AAATACTCATTATCCACAATCCCATCCGAAAAGCCAATTCCATTGACCCCATAGCGGCTAAGCGAATCGTCATCCATACCATTAGCGGCCACTGGAGGTCCTTTCAAAATCATAGCGCCACTGGCAACAGGGCTACTTCCATAGCCTGAACCATTAGAGCAGGTGTCGGGCAGGTCGCCATTATAAGCATAAACCATCCCACGCGGGACATCAGTACCAACAAAGTCATTAAACGAACAGCCAATATCAAAATCAACAAACAGGGAGAAGACAAAGTCTTCGTAGTCTAACTGGGAATAATTCAGCACGCGATAATTTGCAAAAATCGTATTATGCATCGCCTGGGATTCAGGGCAGTCAAAAGCATAAAACATACATTGCACTTCCATATGCATAGGATTACCACCTGATTCCATTTGATTCCCTCCGACATCATTAAGGATAACATAAGCGGCGCGGTCACCCCGAATGGCAGGGTAATCACCATCATTAAGCGGGTCGTAGCGGTTATCCTGATTTACATCCACATAGGGCGCTGCCGGATAAATCATATTTCCTGCCGGCCAGCTGAGCAAGTCAACAGGAGGCTGGTAATTAGGCACTGCAGATGTATCCGCATACCACAATTTAAATTCTTCAATTTCGTCCTTGCTAAGCATCCATACCCGGTGAAATTTTAAAATAGTACTCACATCAATGTTTCCAGTAGAATGATCCAGGGGGCCCGGAACAAAGTCGTTTCCATTGGCACCATAGCGGTCTCCGGATGCTATAAAATTATCATTTGAGAAAGTAGCCGACAACCAGATACTTGAGCTAAATATACTATAGGTGCCGGATTGATTGGGAAACTCAAAACCTGCCTCCAAAGGGACTGACGATGACCCAGATACGTCAAGATTGCAAAATTGCTGATTGGAAGGGTTGATGCGTGCTGAGACATTATTGATGTCTAAACTTTTTGCAGACTGTGCATGAGCAAGTGCTACAAAAAACACGGCAAACAGAAGTGATATTGAATTTTTCATATGTCTAAATTTAATGTTCAATGTTCAATGTTCAATGTTCAATGTTCAATGTTCAATGTTCAATGTTCAATGTTCAATGTTCAATGTTCAATGTTCAATG
>JBNJHE010000097.1:0-9108 GCA_051748205.1 Bacteroidota bacterium
TGTTCAAAGTTCAAAGTTCAAAGTTCAAAGTTCAAAGTTCAATGTTCTTTGTTTAATTTTCTTTGTTTCTCTCAGGCTCTCAGTCTTTTAGTCGCTTAATTCTCTTAAGTCGCTATAGTCGCTATAGTCGCTTAAGTCTCTTCGTTCACCCTCTCGCATCAACGCATCAACGCTTCATCGCCAATTCGCATTAATCATCCTCCTGTGTGTTCCGTCAGAGGACGGATCACGCCTCGGTTCATGAATGTTTAATTAACAACTATCATGGGATTTATCATAGCTCAAAGATAACATAAATCCTAAAGTTTTAATGTCTTCCAGCTAAAGCCAATACTTTTTGGAGCCTAATATGGTGGGTGAACCGGATATGATGATTTAGCCTGGTTATGGTGCTATGTCAAAGTGGTTGGTTGTTATATTTAATATAAAGCACATTTCAGATAGTTTTGACCATTATTATATGTGTTCGTGTACGAATAAGAAAATCTCTTATCATAACTTTTCAACAAGTCCGGAAGCGATTCTGATTTTCCTTAATTTTACCTTTCAAAATATCAAAAGTAATTATGGCTGAATTTACTCATCTTCATCTGCATACGCAGTATTCGATTTTAGACGGAGCATCCAATGTTGACTTGTTAATGGAAAGAGCGGCAGAAACCGGGATGAAATCCGTTGCCATCACTGATCATGGAAATATGTATGGAGTGATGCATTTTTTTAATGCCGCCAAAAAGAATGGGATCAAGCCGATTATCGGTTGCGAAGTATATGTGGCAGCCCGCAATCGGCATAGCAAGAGTGAAAAGGTAGACCGGGCCGGATTTCATTTGGTTTTGCTTGCAAAAAACAAAACCGGATATCATAATTTGTCCCGTATTGTTTCCAAAGGGTTTTTAGAAGGCTTCTATTATAAACCACGTGTCGATAAGGAGTTGTTGAGAGATTTTGCTGAAGGGATTATTGCTTCTTCGGCCTGCCTGGGAGGCGAAGTGCCTCAGGCAATTATGCGGGGAGGCAAAGAAAAGGGGCGTGAGGTAGCCTGTGAATACCGGGATATTTTTGGCGATGATTATTACCTGGAGCTACAACGTCATGGACAGCCAGAACAGGAGCCTGTGAATCAGGTTATCCTGGAAATTGCAAAAGAAGAAAACATTAAGGTATTATGCTCCAATGATGTGCATTATATTCATAAAGAAGACTATGAAGCACATAATATCCTGATTCACCTGAATACGGGTAAAGACCTGGGCGAAGACATGGATTTGCATTATACCGGACAGGAATATTTTAAGACACCGGAAGAAATGGCCGGGCTATTCTCCGATATTCCTGAAGCAGTGCAAACAACCATGGAAGTAGCCGATAAAGTGGAGGCCTATGAATTGGAACGTGATGTGATTTTGCCGGTGTTCCCTTTGCCCGAGAGTTTTACTGATGAAAACGAGTACCTGAAGCATCTGGCCTTTCAGGGAGCTAAAGAGCGGTATGAAGTTGTAACTCAAGCAATCGAAGATCGTCTGAATCATGAGCTTGAGATCATCAAAGGTATGGGCTTTCCGGGTTATTTCCTTATTGTGCAGGATTTTATCAATAAAGCCAGGGAAATGGAGGTTATTGTTGGGCCGGGGCGTGGATCCGCAGCTGGCTCTGCTGTGGCATTCTGCATCGGAATTACGAATATCGATCCGATTAAGTATAACTTGCTTTTTGAGCGATTCTTAAATCCTGAACGGGTCAATATGCCGGATGTGGATGTCGACTTTGATGATGAAGGGCGCGAAAAGGTGCTGGATTATGTCATTGAGAAATACGGAGCAGATAAAGTAGCCCAGATCGTTACTTTTGGTTCTATGGCTGCGCGTTCGGCAATACGTGATGTGGCACGTGTCCTGAAGCTTCCTTTGCCTGAAGCGGATATGCTGGCTAAGCTGGTCCCCGAAGGGCCAAAAGTTTCCTTGAAAAAATCATTTAAAGAAGTGCCCGAATTAAAACAAATTTATGATCGGGGAGAAGGCTTGCAGTCTGATACACTCAAATATGCCAGTATATTGGAAGGCTCTGTCCGACAAACCGGAACGCATGCCTGTGGTGTTATTATCGGGCCCGAAAACCTGATAAATCATATTCCGCTGGCTACGGCCAAGGACTCTAATATGCCAGTGACACAATATGATGGGAACTTTGTCGAATCCGTTGGCATGCTTAAAATGGACTTTCTTGGCCTTAAGACACTTTCTATTATCAAGGATGCACTGGAAAATATTAAATATCAGCATAATGTTGATATCGACATCGAAAATATCTCTCTGGAAGATGAAAAAACCTTCGAACTGTTCCAACAAGGCAATACCATAGCTACCTTCCAGTTCGAATCCGAGGGCATGAGAGAACATCTCAAAAAACTTAAACCTTCGGATATAGAGGACCTCATTGCCATGAATGCACTGTATCGTCCGGGTCCTATGGATTATATCCCGACCTTTATCGCCCGTAAACAAGGCCTTGAGCAGGTGAGCTATCCACATGAAATGCTCACGGATATTCTGGAGCCTACCTATGGTATTATGGTCTATCAGGAGCAGATTATGCAAACAGCTCAGATTATGGGGGGCTTTACCCTGGGTAGCGCTGACTTGCTTCGACGCGCTATGGGGAAAAAGAAAATGGATATCATGAATCAAATGAAGGTAGACTTCGTTAAGGGAGCTAAAGAAAAAAATGATATCTCTGAGACCAAAGCGAATGAAGTTTTTGCAGTGATGCAAGAGTTTGCCAAATATGGATTTAACCGTTCTCATGCGGCTGCCTATTCGTTTATCGCTTATCAAACCGGATACCTTAAGGCTCATTACCCAGCTGAATATATGGCCGCGGTGCTAACTCATAATATCAGCGATATCAAAAAGGTTACCTTCTTTATTGAGGAATCCCAACGCATGGGGATACCTGTTTTGGGTCCTGATATCAATGAGTCGGTAGCTAATTTTACGGTGAATGACAAGGGTGAGGTGCGTTTTGGAATGCTGGCCATTAAAGGAGTAGGAGAAGGAGCAGTGGAAGCACTGGTAAAAGAACGCAATGCCAACGGCCCTTTTAAAAGCATTATCGACCTGGTTAAACGTGTTAGCTTTCAGTCGGTTAATCGTAAAGCCCTGGAGTCTCTGGCGATGGTGGGTGCTTTCGATCGCTTTGAAGGAACTCATCGTGCGCAGTATCTGTATAGAGAATCCCCGGAAGATAGCTCCTTTATTGAAAAACTGGTTAAGCATGGACAGGCTTATCAGCGTTCCCTGGAAACATCTCAACAGTCTTTGTTTGGTGGAACAGAAGAAGTGGAAATAGCTGATCCTGAACTCCCTTCTTGTGATTATATGTCTAAAATAGAACAGCTTAAGCTTGAAAAAGATATGATCGGCTTCTATGTCTCAGGCCATCCACTGGATGAATATAGAATTGAAATCACAAACCTGACCACTGTCAAAATCGAAGAACTCAATGCCGATCTGCCGGGCTATAAAAACAGAGAAGTTATCTTTGCTGGAATGGTTACCGAATCCATTAAGCGAACTACAAAAAAGGGAAATGAATTTGGGATAGTTACTATGGAAGACTATTCCGGGTCCATCAAGCTTATGTTGTTTTCCGAAGACTATTTGAAAAACAAGCATCTAATGGAAGAAGGTCGCTTCTTGATGGTTTGGGCTAAAGTTCAGGGTAGATTTTACGACGAAAACCAGCTTGAGGTTAAGGTCTCCCGGCTGAGCTTGCTTTCTGAAGTAATGGAAAAAATGGTCCGGAAAGTATATCTTTTCTTGAATTTGAATGATATCAATCAAAACCTGACGCAAGGGCTGCTGAAACTCGCTGACAACAATCCCGGAAAAGCTCATCTGCACTTTTTTATTCGCTTTACTGATGTGAACAGTGGAAAGGACCATATGGAAAAAACCTTACAAATGACTTCCCGATCCAAAAATGTCGATCCTGAAAATTTTTTGAAAACAATTCAGCATGATTATTCGTTTATTAATTTCAAGGTATTACCTTAATCGTGGTTTATGGCTTTGTTTTTTCTGCCCGGTTTATGTGGGGTAAATTGCCAAAGACAGGCCATACAGATTGTAGTTTTTCAAGTCTGACTTTTGGAATGGCTTGATATAGTAAAGAAAATGATATATTTGCAGACACAACAAAAACATAAAAACTATGGTAGTAGAATTAACAGATGCAAATTTTGACGAGATTGTCAAAAATACAGACAAGCCAATAGTGATTGATTTATGGGCTGAATGGTGTGGCCCATGCCGTATGATCCACCCCATTATGGAGGATTTGGATAAGGAGTATGAGGATAAAGCAATCATTGCCAAGCTAAATGTGGATGAAAACCCTGAGACAACCGGGAAATTTGGCGTCCGCAATATACCTACTGTCTTGTTTTTGAAAGATGGACAGGTCGCTGATAAACAAGTTGGAGCAGTGCCTAAGCAGGTGCTTACAGGTAAGCTGGAAGCATTGTTGTAATGATATGATTTTTTCTCCGGCCGCCGATACATTGATGTTTTGGCGGCTGATTAATTTTTTCAGGTGACACAACATATTGATCGAAATAAGTTAAAACAGTTTGGTAATCTTGAGTTGATTGCCAAACAAGTTGTGGAAGGCTTTATTACCGGGCTTCATAAAAGCCCCTTTCATGGCTTTTCCGTTGAATTTGCTGATTATCGCCAATACAATCAGGGTGAGTCAACACGGAATATCGACTGGAAGCTGTATGGACGAACGGATCGCCTCTATGTAAAACAGTTTGAGGAAGAAACAAACCTGCGGTGTCGAATACTGCTTGATGTTTCCTCTTCTATGTATTATCCTGTCAGAGCACAACCCTCTGATGATCGCCCGAATAAAATGACTTTCTCTGTCTATGCTGCTGCTGCAATTATTCAAATGCTGGTTAAACAACGCGATGCTACCGGTTTATCCTTGTTTTCTGATGATATACAATTACATACCTCAGCCCGTTCAACACATGCACATCTCCATTACCTTTATGCACAACTGGAAAAATTTCTGCAGCAACCCCTGCCTGATCAACAAAAATCTACTTCAATAGCACCCGTGCTGCATAATGTCGCAGAACGTATCCATAAACGTTCGCTTATTATTATCTTTAGTGATATGTTTGATTCGCTTCAGCAGGTGGACGAGGTTTTTTCTGCCTTGCAACACCTTAAATACAATAAGCATGAAGTGATTCTTTTTCATACTATTGACAAAGAAACTGAGATTGACTTTAACTTTGAGAACCGTCCCTATAAATTTGTGGATATGGAGTCAGGGAATGAGTTGAAATTAAATCCCAAAGAAATCAAACAGCAATACCTGAATAAAATTCAGACTTATCGCAAAGAGCTTATGCTTAAGTGTGGTCAGTATAAAATTGATTATGTTGAAGCGGATATCCGAAAAGGATTCGATCAAATCCTCCTTCCTTATTTCCTTAAGCGTAAAAAAATGTTTTAGGTTGTTTCATGTTGTGTGCCTTTTTTCCTGATTGCCTTCGCTGCAGCTTCAATACCTAAGACTCTATTACGGCAAATAAAATGAGTATCTTTGCAAAAAAAATTAATGATGGATTTTAAACCAGGCGATAAGGTAAAATTTTTGAATGAAGAGGGAGGCGGGGTTGTTGCTAAAATTATAGATCATAAAATGGTAGCGGTAACCATAGAGGATGGTTTTGATATACCTACACTCAAAAGCGATCTTATTAAACTGGAGCAGGAAGGAAGTTCCGGCAACCCCAGTCCAAAGGATTTTACTACTGAAACGACGGATGAAGACGTTAGACAACGCTCGGAACAACAGTCGTATTCTGTGCCTATGGGCCGTCAGGGGGATTTTGAACAGGGCTGTTATCTGGTATTTCAGCCTGAGCCGGGAAAGCCTTTGCTTACCGGAACCCTGGATGTTTATTTGTTCAATAACTCAGATTACCAAACGTATTATACAATAAATCTGGCTGCGAATAAGGCGTTGGGCCTTAAATATCATGGTTATTTGCGGGCTTATTCCCGGGAGTATCTGGATACGCTTGCCTTAAGCAGTGTGGATACCTGGTCGAAAGGCCTGATGCAATTGCTGTTTTTTGCAGAACAAAAGATTCCGCTGTTGCCTTATAATGATTTCTTTCGCGTGCGGGCACAACGGTTTTATAAAGAAGACAACTATCGCAAGTATAAAGGATGGGAATCGGAGTTGTTTGTGTTGAAACTTGCAGATCCTCAGTACTTACAAAAAGCCGACGATGATATAGCATCGTTGCCGGCAAAAGACGAGAGCAGGGAAGAAAAAGCAAAGCCCCACAGCCATTCGGCTATCATCGATCGTCATATGATTTCAGAAACAGAGGCAAAAGTGGACTTGCATATCGAGCAACTGGTCAATGATTATCATCGCATGAATTCTATGGAGATATTGAATCTTCAGATTAACTACTTCAAAAGGATTTTGGAAAGTGCACTTCAAAATGGATTACAGCGCCTGATTATTATTCATGGTGTTGGTGCAGGGATTTTAAAGGCCGAAATACGTCGTGAACTTGGCGAGTACGATTTTATTGATGTCCAGGATGCTCCCATAGCTGACTATGGAGTAGGAGCAACCATTGCCCGGATTTATCAGTCCTGAAAACAGGATAAAGAGTTCTTTTAAGGCTGGTGTGGTCTATCGCTGCGCTTTTTGGCGCGGAGGAAAGTCGGGACACCACAGAGCACCATACTTCCTAGCGGGAAGGCTTCGCCCTGGCGAAGACAGCTAGTGCCACAGAAACTATACCGCCATGCTGCGGCAGGGTAAGGGTGAAACCGTGAGGTAAGAGCTCACGATCATGGCAGGCGACTGTCGTGATGGTAAACCTTATGGGGTGCAAGGCTACATACACCGGAGCTTTCGGCCTGGCCGAAATAAGGACTGCTCGTCCGATTCCGGGGGGTAAGCCGCTAGAGCCTTTAGGCGACTAAAGGCCCAGATAAATGATAGATGATCGTTGCTGACGATAACAGAATCCCGCTTATAGCACCAGCCTTATTTTTTGATCACCTTGTGATGGGATATAAGCCCTCTTCCTTTTAGCTCTACCACGTAGAGCCCTTTTGAAAGAATCTTATCTGTGTTGAGCTCATATTTTTGTTCCCCTGACACTGAATCTTCAAATACCTTCTGACCGGAAATAGTATAGATCGTGAGGATATCGTAATCTGCATCCCACTGCATTGTTAATTTGTTTTTGACCGGATTGGGAAACAGTGTAAAATCTTTTGCCAAAGATTCTTTTACGCTAGTGTTCAGGTTACGGACTGAGTCTATATATTGTACCGAAATGGTGAAGCCGGCCTGCTGCTCTATGGTCAGCAGGGGTAACCCATGGCCTTTACCCAAAAAGCGAATCTCGGTGCGATTGGTTGTGATGCCCGGAAATGCCGGTAGAGAGTCAAACTTAATGCTATCTCGTTGAATGATTTCTGACTTTACACGCAGGACATCAAAAGTGCCGTAAGGGGTGGTCAGGGTTCCCCAGCCATCCACTTTGTTTTCACGGCTTACTTTGCGTTCTACATAACCCAGCCCGGGAACAGTCTGTCCCGAAACAGAATTAGTGTTGCTGCTATCACCATAGTTGAGAGGAAACTCATAAAATAAGTCCAGGTTGTCATAGGCTCCGGGAATTGAAAATCCACTTATCGTAACGCCAAAGCCGATGATGCCATATTCCGTGCTGGTTTTTCTGTAAAAGGTAAAAGGATTGGAGATTTGAAGATTGGGGATGTTGATGCCCAAACTATCGGTTATGCCATATTCAGCCCGCTTGTCAGGATTTAACGGATTGTTGAAAACAGCCTGATAGGTGAAAGGCATTTGATTGATGTCAATAAATTCAGTTACTTCTTGCGAAATGGGCGTGAGACTAGCATAATCCCAGGTTTGATTTGGGCCGTCAGCAATATTCATTCCAACATCAGTAGCTAATGCTGAGCTTAAACGGATTGTATCTCCCGGATTTGGCATGTCCGCTTCCTGTATGCTTATTTGTGCTTTTAACCCCAGGAAAATCACAGAAAACAATAATGCAAGGTATAATTTCTTCATGATCAGGTTATTTTTAAATACAAATTTAAAAAAAGTTATTTATTATATCAACAGCATTTTGTAATCTTTGTTGACCTGCGCCGTTAACAAACCTATATGGGAGCTGCCGGTTGTGTAATTCACTCTGATAGCGTTCAAGTAATTCTTTGCGGGCATGGGGGTGTTCCCGTAGCGGATCAAATGTCCACGGCAGATCAATGTCGCAAAGCAAATACAAGTCGTAGTGATGCTCTTTTATTTTGTTTTCGATCCAGGGATCGCAGCTTCCAAAGACAAAGTCGCTCCATATCTTCGCTACCAGTAAACTGGTATCAGCAAACAAATAATTATGTGCATGCTTAGCTGTTTTTTCCTCTTCTCTAAGCTGCTGCTTAGCTATTGCTAGGATATCTTGTTGTTGGTATGGGCGGTTAAGCCTGCCAATATACTTGCGGGCATACTCCGGAACCCAAACAGTGTGGTAGTGTCCCGCCAAATGTTTGGCCAGCCATGATTTTCCTGTCGATTCAGGCCCGGTAATTACGATGCGCTTCATACAGCTTTCTCCATTTCCTGCTTCCATTCACTATAGCCTTTAAAAGCCAAAACAGTGAGTACAACAAAAAGTACCATGGTTGGAAACAATCCTTTATAGATATATAAACCAACAGATACGGTATTAACCACGATCCAGATAATCCAGTGTTCGATGAGCTTTCGTGCCAGCATCCAGGTTGCTACAAAGCTCAGTGCCGTGGTAAAGGCATCACCGTATGCAACATCCGAATCGGTGAAGTTAACCAGAATATAGGAAATAGCAAAAAATAGCAATACCGAAATAATGGCCAGGATGAGCAATAACTTGTTTCCGGTTCGTTTTATGGGTAGCTTCTTTCTGTGCTTTAGTTTCTTTCGTCCGGTAAACCAGTATATCCAGCCATAGATGCTCATTATTACATAATAAATCTGAAGCGA
>JBNJHE010000098.1:0-9075 GCA_051748205.1 Bacteroidota bacterium
TGAAGATGCTACCCGGCTGATCAAGATATTTAGCCTGAAAGATAAAGCAACGATCGAGGGTCTGATTGAAAAGCATCAGCAAGAGCCTCATTTGCGTGTTTTGCAAAAAGAAATGGCTGTTGAGCTTACTACGCGTATTCATGGGGAGAAAGAACTGCAAGCAGCTCAGCAGGCTTCTAAGATCCTCTTTGGTAAACAGGTAACCGAAGAACTGAAAGCCTTACCTGAAAAACTGTTACTTGAAGTCTTTGAGGGAGTACCGCAACATGAGGCTCAAAAGTCTGCTGTAGAGCAAGGCATGGATATCGTTACTTTCCTGGCGGAAGAGTCCGGTGTATTTTCATCAAAAGGAGAAGCGCGAAGAATGCTGAAAAGCAATGCTGTGAGCATTAATAAAGTGAAGGTGGATGAAAACCGTCAGATTACTGCTGAGGATCTTTTAAACGACAAGTATATACTTGTGCAAAAAGGGAAGAAAAACTATTTTCTGGTTCGTGTAAAGTAGTTTACTGCAGAAAGATATCCAGATACACCGGCAGGTGATCGCTATAGCCACCGTTGTATTTGTATCCTATAAAAGACCGCAATGGTTTTTTGTTCCCGTCATCATCGGTAAGCAGAAAATCTGCATCAAAAATGTGAGCTTTGCTTTTGGTAAAAGGTCCGTTTCTGTCTAAAAGGGGACGGGAAACAATTATTTGGTCCAAAATATTCCATTCGGCTCCAGTTGCTTCTTTGTAAAAATGTGTTCCTTTGTTTGTTTTTAAATAAGGGCTCATCAGGTTGACAAGAAAGGTGTTCTCAACGGAGTCTTTTGCATTTAATGTATTATTTATGGAAAGGTCTTCAGGGCCGTCATTAAAATCTCCCATAATGACAATATTTTGATTTGAAGGGCGATTTTGAAGCGAGTCTGTAACGGATTTCAGTGTATTAGCTGCTTTTTTTCTTTTGGGCCGTGTTGCTTCTTCGCCACCCCAGCGCGAAGACCAGTGATTGACAAAAAAGTGCAGGGTGTCATTGGAAAGTGTAAGTCCTTTCACATATAAAATATCTCTTGTGGGGCGGGAGAAATCCTTTCCCAAATATACCGGAATGGCACGTTTATGCAAAATCGTCAGTTTTTTAGGCTGATAAGCAAGAGCCACATCAATTCCACGGACATCGGGAGATTCAAAATGAATAATATTATAGCCGTATTTTTTTAATCCGCTTCCGTAAAAAAGGGCATTAAGGGTATTGCGGTTTTCAACTTCACACAAACCCACAACGGCAGGAGGTTCCCAGCCTCCAACACTTATAATTACACTGGCGAGCTTGTTGACTTTTTGCCAAAAACGGAATTCATTCCAGTTGCGGGGGCCGTCGGGGAGAAACTCCTGATCTTGTTTGAGGGTGTCATCTTTAGTGTCAAATAGATTTTCAACATTGTAAAACATGACGCGTAAGCCATCAGCTCCGCGGGGTTCCGGATGAAAATCCTCCGGTAACTTTTCCTGATCTTGTGAAAATAATATGAATACCGGAAGGATTATTAACCCTAATGTATATGCTAAATGCTTCATTTTTAAAGAAAAACTGCCCTGCGAATTTAGAGAGTGCGCATACCAGGTATGAAAAAGAGAGCTAATGAGTGGGTATATCCACAGGACAGTTCAGATTTTTGAAAGATGGCACAATGTTTCTTTTACAACTCGAAATATAATACATTTTAGTACTCAATGCAAGTATATTACAAAAAAAATTTAATTTAATTTAAATCCGGACTGTTCAAACAGCATTAAATTCGGGATGTGTGAGGGGATGCAAAAGACTGATATAAATGGCTATTTTCTCAGTGTTTTATATCTAAATCGGAATATTGAGAATAGTAACAGAAAATACGGATTGTAAAAACTAGAACACTGATAACACGGATAGTCATTGATCAACAATGTAAAACTGTTTTATTTGTCTTTCTTTTAATTCTTTCTATCATTTGCGCTTCGCGCGTCATTTTGCATACAAAGTCATTTACTTTAGGGTTTTATGATACAATTAAATTTTATATCAACCGGTAAAACCTCAACTAATAACAACTAATGACTATTAATGACCCCGATGAAACAAAAAATGGATTCACGAGGGAACCGATCAATGACATTGTTTTCCTTGTGTCCGATAGTCTGTTGACAACCAGTCTGTTTAATCGTCCTTTTGTATTTTGAAAATTTCATCATGGAGGTTTTTAACTATGAAAACGCTCCGGCTTAAGGTTGAATTACTATTTTTTCCGTAAAGGATTGTTCCTTTGTTTTAATTTTGATGATGTAAATCCCGCTGTTCAGATGATTTAAATCAATCATATTTCCACTTTGAGAACGTCTTGTTATTTCTTTACCTGTAATATCAAAAACGGAAAATTCGAATGTGTTTATTCCGGGACTTTGGATATGAAAAGTTCCATGGGAAGGGTTTGGATAGATCTTTAGTTTTTTATTCTGGTCAGCTACATTAATGCTGCTGCCTGTTAAACAATTCAGGGCGTTAACGGCATTTATCCTGCCACTGCCCATTTTTCCGGCATACGCTGCTAAATTTACGGTGTCAATATTATCTGTTCCCCATATCAGGCAGTTTTTCAAGTCGTTATAGGAGGCCGAGGGTTTTAATGACTTCATTAAACCCAAAAGGCCGGCTACTATAGGTGTTGACATTGAAGTTCCCTGACTGATATCATATTTACCGCTGAAGATATTTTGCGTATAGTAGGCCTCATTAAAAGTGGTGCTTAGCAAGGAAATGCGTTGACTTGCCGTTCCATTGGGATAATATCCGCCGGGAGCTGAGACATCCAGCCAATCGCCATATTGGGAAAAAGAAGAGCGTTCATCATCAGCATTTGTCGAGCCAACGGCAATAACCGAATTGTAGGCAGCCGGGTAGAGTTTATCATTGCCGGCATCTCCTTCATTGCCGGCAGCGGCAACCACAATAGTTCCATTGTTTTTTAACGAATTATAAAAATTATTGTTTACACTGGAATATCCGGTACTTCCCCATGAAGCACTAATAATATCGGCACCGTTTTGGGCTGCCCACTGCACGCCTCCGGTTCCATTGTAAGTATGTTCCCCGGAGCTACTGTCAGGAGCTGTTTTTATTCCCATCAGCGAAATATCATAACCAATTCCGGCTATGCCGGTATCATTGTTGGTTTTAGCGGCTGCCAGACCGGCGCAATGTGTGCCGTGAGACCAGATATATTTATCGGAAGAACTGCCTCCTGAAGGAGGGCTCGCATCATTGTCGTTATTGGAAATATCGCGCTCTTTAGTAAACTTACCTGCTAAATCCGGATGATCAGTGTAAACAGCATTGTCCACAATTGCCACGACTATGTTAGGAGACCCGGTCGTGATGTCCCAGGCTGGTTCGGCCCGTATCACATCCAAATACCAGTTCCATTCATAACCATAGGCGGTGGAGGAATACATAGGATCATTCGGGGTCAGAAAGGTTTTTGTCAAAGGAATGCGTTCCGCAAATTCCACCTGAGGCAATTGAGATAGTTGACGAATTAGTAGGTCAACCTTATCGGCCGGCTTAAATGAAACTTCCCATGTCCGGGATAATGTATCACTTTCGATTGTAAACGGTTGTCTGACTGAAGTAAAATGAACGTTCAAATTGAGTGTATCCAGGAAAGCCATTGCATTTTCTGTTGTTGCTATATGCTCCTTTTCTAAAATCACATAAAGTTTACCATCTTTGTAGTCTGAATATATCGTTTGGGCAAAACCTGATGATATAATGAATAAGGATGCAGCAAGAAATATGATTTTTCGAATATGTTGCATAATGAGGTTGTTTAAGGTATTTAATAATCAAACGATTATGGTTTTTTGTATTCGGTTTTAACTCTGTAATTATAAAACCGTCACCGAACGACTAACGAATCTCTTATAGCCAAACACTATTTGTCTGAGGTTGACCATACACAAGTATAACAGTTAAAAAAGCGAATGGTTTTTTAGGTGAAAAAATAAAAAAGTTATCATTAAATTGTACTTTTGGTACGACAAAAAAACAGGTTATGGAAAAAATAAAGAATTCTTTACGTGACAATCCGCTGATGCGATGGGTGGTCTTATTTGTGGCCAGTGCGATAATGTTTATGAACTATTATTTCTATGATGCATTATCCCCGCTGAAAGATTTAATGACGACTAATCTGGGATTCTCATCTTCCGATTATGGGATGTTTATGTCAGCTTATTCGGTTCCCAATGTGTTTTTGGCTATGGCCGTGTTGGGAGGAATTATTTTAGACAAAATTGGTATCCGTCCAACCGGGTTTATTTTTATACTTTTCATGGCATTAGGAGCTTCTATCACAGCTTATGGCGCCTCTGACGCATATTTAGCCGGTGGTTTTGGATACAGTTTTATGAATTCATTCCTCACCCAGTATTCTCCCGCTCTGAAGATGATGTATCTGGGATTTTTTGTTTTTGGCCTGGGAGCGGAAACCAGTATTGTGGCGCTTTCAAAAGTGATTGTTAAATGGTTCAAGGGAAAAGAACTAGCCCTTGCTTTGGGTTTAAATTTGGCTATTGGCCGACTGGGAACGGCTTTAGCGCTTTCATTGTCGCCAAAACTTATTTATCCCGAATGGACGAATGCAATTTGGTTTGGCGTGCTATTGCTGTGGATCGCTTTAGTAGCCTTTGTCATTTATATGTTATTGGACTTAAAACTGGACCGTCAGGAAAAAGTCAATATTGAAGACCCCGAGGACGAATTCAAATGGGCTGATCTGAGATTTTTGGTTACCAACCGTTCGTTTATTTTTATCACGTTACTTTGTGTTACATTTTATTCCGCTGTATTTCCGTTTATTAAATATGCCCCTGACCTGTTAATGAATAAGTTCAGTATGGCAAGGGATACAGCCGGTAATGTTTCTTCTTACCTTATGTTTGGTACTATTCTGCTGACTCCGCTATTTGGCTGGATCACAGATAATAAAGGAAAGAGTGCCACATTGATGTATTTGGGTTCTGCCTTACTGATTATTGCTCATTTGATGTTTGCTAAAACATATATCGAACCCCGTATCCCGATCTTTATCCTTGGAATCGCCTTTTCTTTAGTGCCAGCTGCGATGTGGCCGGCAGTGACAAAGATTGTAGGGGAAAATAAACTGGGAACTGCTTATGGGTTTATGTTTTCTGTGCAGAATATCGGTTTGTGGGCATTCCCAATGCTTATAGGCCTTGTTTTGGATAGTTCCAACCCTAACTTCACCGATCAATATTCGCCCAATGAATTTCAGAATTTACAACAGTCTGGTCTCGTTTATTCGGGCTCTGTTGCAGACAGTGAGGAGGAGGCTGTGGCAAATTCTGAAATGAATATTTCCGTAGTGGCTTATCAGGATAGCCTGAAAGGAGATATTGTCTGGAAAGAAGAACACAAGCTAAAAACAGATGATAAGGGAGCGTTTGATATCGAAATTGGAAATGGGGATGTGTTGGTATCTGCTGATTTTAGCAAGCTTGTTGATACTTTAGACTACAAAGCGAAATTGAATGTTGTTGATGATGAAGATACAACAAATGTCTATGCCGGAGAGTTAGTTTATAATGAGAATAACATGTTTAAAACAAAATCATCTTCTGTAGATGAGAAGTATAAAGGCCAGATTAATGAAGGTGTGTTTAGCGTGTATAGTGAGCAGGGAGACCTGGTATGGCAAGAATTAGCTACCTACCACATAAGCAATGATGGTGAAGTAGAGTTTTTAATTGGAAAAGGAAAGGTTATCTCTGCCGATAAGGATTATTTTGGTTTACAATCAAACCACTATGCCGTGGAAGTTATTAAACCGTTGGATTATACCAATCCTATGTTGATGCTTTCCGGTCTTGGCGTTTTAGGGTTACTGTTTGCTTTCTTGTTAAAACGCGATGATAAGACTTCCGGATTTGGTCTGGAACAGCCAAATAAGAATGACTAAACCTGAAATATACAGGATTATAATATTTGCTTTAGCTTTGAGTGTACCGGCATTATTGGTATCTCAGAACCTTCTGGTTAATGGTAGCTTTGAGACCTACGAGTATTGTCCGGGGAAGATCAGGCATGAACGTATTGATGAAGTTCAGGCCTGGTCTCAACCTACGGACGGCTCCCCGGATTACTTTCATGCCTGTAGCAATAAGGGCAGTGGTGTGCCAAAAAATAAGTTTGGCAATATAAAACCTGCGCAGGGAGAAGCCTATGTAGGAATGCATCTTTTCGTGGTCAAACATCAATTTTCCAATTATAAGGAATATCTTATGGGGCATCTTAAAAAGCCCCTGGAAAAAGGAGCGCGCTATGCCGTGCAATTTGACATTGCCCTGGCGGGAGAAGCCCAGTTTGCCATTGATCAAATAGGAGCTTTTCTTTCTCCACAGCCGATACAGGTGAATACATACGGAATGATATTTTCCCTGGAGACATTTAATTTGGAATGTCACAATGTTACGACGTCCAAATATCCACGTCCGCAAGTTCAGACACCTACCTCAGAAAAGATTACTAACACAAGCTCCTGGCGTACGATAGTGGATACTATTAAAGCCAGAGGTGATGAGCAATTCATTATCCTGGGGAGTTTTTTTCCAAATAAAGAGGTTCATTCAGCACAAGTGAATCCCGAGGGTAAATATAGTTCGGCATATTATTATTTTGACAACGTAAACGTAACCCAGGTAGCGCCTCCTCCGGAACTGCCTTCTGAATCGGAAGAAGAAGTTGAAGATGAATCGGAACAAATCCCCGAAGTGGATTCTACGGAAGTTGGGTTTACTTTTGAACTGGAAAATATCTATTTCGAATTTGACAAATCTTATTTAAAATCAAGTTCAAAAGAAGAGTTGGAGAATTTGTATGGGTTTTTAAAGCGCCATGAGGACTTGAGAATAGAAATCCAGGGCCATACGGACTCCGTAGGCTCACAACGCTACAATCAACGTCTCAGCGAGCGACGCGCCGTTACTGTTAAGCGCTATCTGGAGCAAAAAGGTATTGCCGCCGAAAGACTAAAAGCCAAAGGCTTTGGAAAAAGAAATCCGCTGCGTTCTAACCGCACGGATACAGGAAGGGCAAAAAACAGACGGGTGATGGTCAGGATTCTTCCTCCTCAAGATGAATAGGATTGTCCTGCAAATATTGTTTCGCCTTATTATATCCGATATTAAATATTTCATGCCCCTGGGAGTTCTTTAATAGCCCATATTCCATAAGCTCCGGCATATCAATGAAGTAGTCGCAGTAGCTGGCTTCTTCTAAAATATTAGCTGCTACTCCTAAATGAAAGGAGCGCAAAGCGACTTTTGCTAAAGAGCTTAAATTTTCTTCATAACCCGGCGATATTACGTTGACGCCTAAGATAATGTCAGCTTTACCTTTAACAGCTTTTGCCGGGAGATTATTCATTAAGCCTCCATCTCCATACTTTACTCCGTCGATATCTACCAACTGGAAAAGAATAGGAATAGAAGATGATGCTAAAACACGTTCACCGGCCGGTCCTTCAGTGAAAAAGGTGCTTTCGCCTTTGTTCATATTTGTTGCGCAAACGATCATTGGAATGTTAAGGTCTTCCAGATTACAATTGTCCAGCTTTTCATCAATCAGCTCTTTCATCCCGTTTAATTTCATGAGGCCACTACGAGGCATGGACAGATTTGTATACTGATAAAAAGACTTTTTCATGAGTATTTCCACAATTTCCCGTGGTCGATATCCGGCAGCATAAAGTGTTCCGGCAATTGAGCCTGCACTACTGCCGGCGATAATAGAAGGATAGATGCCTTGTTCTTCCAATACTTCGATAACTCCAAGATGGGCAAAGCCGCGGGCTCCGCCTCCGCTTAATACTAGTCCCAGTTTCTTTTTTGCCATATCTTATTTTTGGGGTAAAATAAATAAATTTTTACAAATCTGTGGCTAATTGCGTTAGATTTTTAACCTTTGCAACCTTAAATCGAAGAATTATGATCATAGTTACAGGAGCTGCCGGGTTTATCGGAAGTTGTATGGTATCAGAGCTAAACAACCACGGATATAAAAATATTGTGGCCGTGGATGATTTTAGTCGCAGCGATAAAAACACAAACCTGCAGGATAAAAATTTAGTCGACAGGATTAACAGGGATGAGTTTTTAGAATGGGCAAGGAAAAACAAAAATGATATTGAATTTATCATTCATTTGGGAGCCCGAACGGATACGGCTGAGTTTGACCAGGCGATATTCGACCGGCTAAATTTAAATTACTCCAAAGCGATATGGGAATTCTGTTCTGATAATCAAATTCCTTTGATCTACGCTTCGTCAGCAGCTACTTATGGGCTGGGAGAGCATGGTTATAGCGACAACCATGATATCGTCGATAAATTGCAACCTTTAAATGCATATGGCAAATCCAAGAATGATTTTGATAAATGGATGCTTAAACAAGAAAAGCAACCTCCTTTCTGGGCCGGATTAAAGTTTTTTAATGTGTATGGGCCGAATGAATATCATAAAGGAAGAATGGCCTCTGTGGTGTATCATGCGTTTCATCAGATTTCGGAAACCGGCGGCATGAAGCTTTTCAGGTCTCACATTCCGGAGTTTAAAGATGGAGAGCAAAGCCGGGATTTTATTTATGTGAAAGATGTAACGAATATGATCCACTGGCTTATGGAAAACAAACCAAAGTCAGCAATCTATAATACGGGAACCGGAGTGGCGCGGTCTTTTCTCGACCTGACCAGGGCTGTGTTTGACGCACTTGGCAAGGACGAAAATATTCAATTTATTGATACTCCGGAAGATATACGCGATAAATATCAGTATTATACCAAAGCGGAAATGGATAAATTAAGAAATCAGGGCTATAATGAGCCGATGACAAGCCTGGAAGAAGGAGTTAAAGATTATGTGCAGAACTATCTGATGAAAAAGAATTATTTTTAAGAGGAAAACCACAATTCAGCTTACAGAAGAAATAGATTCGGTCAGACTATTCATTCGGTTCATCCAATTGCGCTTTTAGTTC
>JBNJHE010000099.1:0-8988 GCA_051748205.1 Bacteroidota bacterium
TTAAAGCGAATACCGCAAAGCCATTAAGGCCACAAACAGGAAAAGATTTTTTACAAAAACTACCATATAACACCAATTGATGCTTACCTTTGTTGTATATCCTCAGGCCGGGATCAGGCTGGAGGCAGGAAATAAAAAAACAGCAAAACTATATAGGAACCATGAAAATACACTTTATCGCAATAGGCGGCAGCGCAATGCACAATCTGGCTATAGCGTTGCATCAACAGGGGCATCGGGTGACAGGGTCGGATGATGAAATTTTTGAACCTTCAAAAAGCCGACTTCAAAAATACGGTTTACTACCCACAACCATTGGCTGGCATACAAGCAACATTCGACAAGACCTGGATGCTGTAATTTTAGGCATGCATGCCAAAAAAGACAACCCCGAATTAAAGAAAGCCCGGGAGCTAAACCTTAACATTTATTCCTTCCCCTCCTATCTATATGAACATGCTAAAAACAAAAAGCGCGTAGTGATCGGCGGCAGTCATGGCAAAACAACCATAACGGCCATGGTACTTCATGCATTGCATTACCATAAACAAAATGTCGACTATATGGTTGGCGCTCAACTGCAAGGCTTTGAAGTAATGGTCAGACTTAGTGATGAGGCTGACATTATGATTTTTGAAGGTGATGAATACTTAACATCCTCCCTCGACCCACGACCTAAATTTCATATCTACAAGCCTGATATTGCCCTGATTAGCGGCATCGCCTGGGATCATTTCAATGTCTTTCCAACGCTGGAAAATTACATAGCGCAGTTTAAACAATTTATTGATATGGTACCGGACAATGGCGCCATTATTTATTATAGCGGCGATGATATTTTGCATAAATTAATCAAAGATTACCACGGCAAGGCCAAACAAATACCATACTTTATAGCCAATTATACAAACAAAGCCGCGCATGCCATCATTCAACATCAGGGGAAGTCTTATCCGCTGGAAGTATTCGGAGATCATAACCTGAAAAATTTACAGGGAGCAATGCTGATCTGTAAAGAGCTGGGAATGATGGAATCACAATTCCTGGAAGCCATAACCACTTTTAAAGGAGCTTCCAATCGCCTGGAAAAAATCGGTGAAAATGCACAAACAAAGATATTTAAAGACTTTGCCCACAGCCCATCAAAAGTAAAGGCGACCACTGAAGCTGTCAAATATCAGTTTGAAGGACATAAGCTGGTAGCTGTGCTGGAGCTACACACATACAGCAGCCTCAATAAAGAATTCCTGTCACAATATAAAGGAACTATGGATACCGCCGATATCCCCATTGT
The DNA here is from genome assembly GCA_051748205.1 of Bacteroidota bacterium. Taxonomy (GTDB): domain Bacteria; phylum Bacteroidota; class Bacteroidia; order Bacteroidales; family PWNQ01; genus PWNQ01. The sequence continues at coordinate 1,295 of JBNJHE010000099.1, forward strand.
TTTTTTCAATACCCACGCCCTGGAACTTAAACGCCTGCCTCCACTACATAAAGATCATATCTATGAAGCCTTTGAAAATGGAAATATTCAGGTCTTTAATAAAAAAAACAAACTGGCTGCCTACCTGAAATCCCTGGAATGGAAAAAGAAAAACCTATTGCTGATGAGTTCCGGAAACTTCGACGGTCTAGATCTGGAAACTTTAAAAAAGCAAATCCTAAACCCTGAAAAAAAAGGGTCGATTAAACATTAATACGAAAATAGCATCAATAAGTAGAGTGAAAATTTAATAGCTTTGCAGAATCAGAAGTGTCTTTTTTTTTGCATGACAGTAACTCCGTTCATCTGTTTTTTTGACATCAAATATATTTATGTAACATAAAATTAGTATAGCTCTATGAAAATAATAAAACCTTTATTCAGTTTTGTTTTAATGGCTTTGGTTTCCATGGCTACAGCACAAACCATTGAATTTGATAAAAAAGTTCATGATTATGGCACAGTAAAAGAAGAGGCCGGCAAAATAGATTGCCGCTTTAATTTCACCAACACAGGCGACAAGCCCTTGATGATAAAAGCGGTAAAGCCCAGTTGCGGCTGCACAGCTTCAGACTGGACAAAAGAACCTGTAAAACCTAATGAAAGTGGCTTTATTACGGCTGTATACAACACCAAAGGACGGCCCGGAAAATTTAACAGCGCCATTACCGTCTATACCAATGACCCCAAAACACCCTCCGATGTTATCTTTATTAAAGGCAAAATAACCCCACGCGAAAAAACAACAGCCGACTACTACCCGCGAAAAATGGGTAACTTACGCATGAAATCAAACCATATGGCCTTTATGGATGTACTAAAAAATGAAGTTGTCACTGACACCATAGGGATTTACAACACCTGGGATCAACCCATGAAGCTATCCTTTGGCAATGTGCCCGGCCATATCAAAGTAAAGGCTGTACCACAAACCTTACAGCCTGAAAAAGAAGGACTGCTAATTTTTACCTACGACGCCAATAAAAAAGATGATTACGGACTAATCTTCGAACGCTTCTTTTTATTGACTAACGATCAAAAACAAGCACGCAAAATTATCAATGTCAGCGCGCGCTTAAAAGAAGATTTCTCCCACCTCTCAGAAGAGGACCTGAAAAATGCACCCGTAGCAAAATACAATAAGACCCAGCATAAATTTGGAAACGTTGAAGCCGGAAGCAATCAAACCTATAAGTTTATTTTGACAAATGAAGGTGTCAACGAGCTTAAAATCCGGAAAGTAAAATCATCCTGTGGTTGTACCGCTACCCATACAGGGAAAACAACACTACAACAGGGCGAATCCACTGATATTAAAGTTACCTTTAACACCCGTGGGCGCAGCGGAAAACAGCACAAAACAGTTACTGTCATCACGAACGACCCAAAAAACACTCGTAAAATCCTTCATATTCAAGCTAATATTCAATAAACATAACGGCAAAAAAAAACCGGCAAACAATCCTGCCGGTTTTTTTTGCTTAAAACCCACAGAACAACAACCGAGCTGCAGGTTAAATTAGAAAAAGCATTGCTTAAGGTGTAATGGCAATCTTCCGTGACAGATTCACATGGTTTCCGGTCAGTCTGAACAAATAATACGACTGCGGTATGTTGGGGAGTGTTAATCTGATTTCCCCCTCATCATACTGAGCATCCTTCAAGTGCCACTGGCCGACCAAACGACCATCAAGGCTGTATAGATTTGCTTGCATATCGCCTGCTCGCCGACCGCTTAGTCTTAGCACAAGTTCGTTACCATCACGATAAACTGATTGGATTATAAGCTGCTTATTGGAACTGTAAGAAACAGCAAGAATATCCGATGATTCTTTTGTCCCATCAAAATCAATTTGTGATAATCGATAATAATTAACACCTTGATGCGGAGCAATATCCCTATAGCTATAGCTGTTCAGCTGATTGGAATTCCCGGCGCCCTCTACTGTTCCTAATACATTAATCTTCTCATTATCTACTTTTTCGACAATAAAATAGTCGTTGTTAATTTCTGAAGCCGTTTCCCATTCCAGTGTCACACCGTCGTTATCTGTTGATGCATTAAAGCTTAGGAGCTCAACCGGAAAAGGTATTTCATCAGTTTTAGCATTCGGGTTGCCTGTTTCCTCAACAGTTGTATATTTGGTAAATACGCCTTCATTATTATACTCATACACTCTGAACCAGTACACTGAGTTCTCCATCAGGTTTTCCACCAAAACCTCAGTCCCTTCACCAATATAAACCACCTGTTCTCCATTACCTTGGTAAAAATTATCTGCTGTATATTCCTCCCCATCAACAGGGTCGGTAAAAGTATCAGTATTGTTGATCTTAACAATTCGATGATCGCCGTCACCAGCATCCCAGCTTACCAACAATGAAACAGCTTTGCTGTTAGAGTTATAATCAAACTGAATATTTTTGGCCTGATAAGCAGGAGCATGCCCTTTAATTGTATTATCAACATAAATCGATTTGACTAATGGCCTGGCATTATGGGCTGACAAGGTGAGTGTAGCTACATCTTCAAGGCTGTCAGCAAAAGTAATGATACCCGCTCCATTATTCAAGATTGTCTTTCCCAGAATCCGTCCGTTGTATGTAAGTGTAGCCAGGGCATTGGAATAATTAGCATTGTTGATTTGGATAGAAAAGTCGATAATAGTATCCGGCACTTGTGCCGCAATAGCTGTTGGCTGCTGGGTAAAAATTCGCATCGCCGGATCTCCAAAATAGTGATAGAGCTCATTGGTATATTGCTTATGCGCCGAGCTGGTATTCCATGTTTCAATCATCCGGATGAGGGCCTGGTTCACGACATCCCCCATTGTATAAATGTCGCTGTGAATGGATAAGGAAGGGTTATTGATTCCGCCAAACCCAAAATCAGGAATCAGGCCGGGATTCGACCAAATAGCATCAAACAAGCCAGCAGCAAAGCCATCGTTCGGGCCGCTAAAGGAGTAATACGAGGGAGCCACTACGCCAACAGCTCCTCCATTGCTATGGCGCAAAAACGTCTCAGCAAAAGATTCGGGTTGGGTAAAATCTCCTGTATGACAATTAATGCTAAATACCACAGGCGTTTTAGCACCATTATAGAGGTTTTGGACATCGGGTGAGCCGGAATGATTGACAAACTCAGGATGCGCCCAGCCAATGCCTCCGGTATAACCATGATCGCGATGAAAAACATAAAAACGCCCCTGGTTAATGCTGGCTGCAATGTCGTTACGATCACCATCCCACTGAAAACCATTGCTACGCTGTATATCTGACGGGATTAACTGACCTGAGGAATAAAACCCGTTTTGATAACGCTCGGGAGAAATGCCGGCATCAGCCTCATAAATGCGATCTATTGAGTATCCTTGATTTTGCAGGTAATCCCGCACCTCCTCTGAGGTATGCGTAAAACGCCGCGAAGTATAGGTGGTCCCATAATACTCATAACCCTGATAGTAAGCACAGTTTGTTCCTTTTTGATAAAAAGAAGCATCATCAACAGGGTTGCGCTCATAATTCACCATCTTTAATACGACATTCAATGCCTCGGTGCTGTTACTAACGGGAATCCGTCCATGGGCCATATCAGGAACAATATCACCGCTACCATCCATGCAGGCATAATATAAGTCTGTCCCAAAATTGGTGTTATCAGGCGCCTGATGGATTTCTGCAGGCACATCATCATGGTCGCCCAGGATAACAAAATAGTCCGGTTTGATAGTAGCCGAATGATACCTGCCATGAATAGAATCCTTGACCATGGCTGCAGTCCAGGAAGTACTGCTAATGATCTCGGTATGATATCCAAGCATTTGCTTCCACCGCGCCAGAGTATCTGCTGCTGCCTGATAAGCAGAATCGGTAATGATAATGTAATTGACCTCTTCAACCGCCTTGGCAGCAGAACTCAATTCAGGTATCTGAGCCCGATTCACAGAGATATTGCGCATCATTTGCATCATTTGAGGAGAGTTATTTTTTCTGATATCCTGAAATGTCTTACCCGATTGATAAGTGATTTTATATTTGATATGACGAAAAACCCTTAGCTCCTGAGTAACAGGATTGAATTGTACGGGCGCAACAGCAACCTGTAACAGCTTATTACCTCTTAAGAATTGTTCTCCTTCAACAAACACCGGTTGAGCAGGAAAAAAAGCATTGGTATTGTACACCTTCTGATCAATGACAAATTCGGGCTCATCAGCACCTTCGGTATCAACAGCCGGGGTTAAAGCGGGTTGTATCATATGCCCGGGGAAAACTACCGTATCAGCAGATAGTATCTCGATAGAGACTTTAGCATTACCGGGTAAAAAGACATGATCCGTATGTACAGGTAATGCAGGGCGCCCCGGTGTACTCATTGATGCAAACTGGGGTATGGATATTAACTCATAATTGCGGCTCCCATAATGGGAATCGTGCAAGAGCCCTCCCTGAAAATTATATTCCGCAACGATCTCCGACGATTTATTATGCGTTATTGTAAATTGCGGAAGATAGTCCTTTTGTACTGTTGAAATGGTGGGAGCAGGTGTGGTGGCAGATGTAAATGGTAAAATTTGCTGAGCTGACAAACCTGCTGAAAAACTCACGAATAAGAGGAAAATAAATAATCCAACAAATTCGTTTTTCCTATGAGTGTAGAATATTTCCATCGGTATATAATTTTTATTGTTTTTAGTCAGATGTTTACCCCGTCATTTCTTCGGGGAAGCTTGCCATGACAAATCAAAATTCCGCAACACGTTTTTCAATATTATCATAATCAAAGGACTGTTTGTCAATTTATTGGCCATAGCTCGGTTTATATTTCTTTACCTTCTTTTATTCTTACTATTTTTTATGGTGACAAATGTACCCTTGTGCGGAAAGAGATTTCAAGTAAAAATCCAATAAATAGAAATATTTTTCCCATTTTGGGAAATTATATTTCTTTAATATATTGATTTTATGACTTTTACAAAATGCATCCTGTATTTTTTTGCAGAGATTTCGGTCTCATTTCTATAAATCATCAATCAAAATATCAGGAAAAAGCGACAGAAAACCATGGCCAGGCACCATTAATGTCTGACTTTCTGTTTATTATAGCATTTACAATAATGAGAATGCTATTTTTTGGCAAAAAGAAAAGCAAAGGGAACGGCCCCTATTCCAGCGATAGCTGCAATCAGATAGGTAGTATGCAAGCTCAGCAAATCGGATAAAAATCCCACAAGGAGAACAGTAAGAGAGGCACTAAAAAAGTTGATGGTCATATAAACACCATTAATAAACTCGGGATGATTGCTATTCACTTGCTGTACCAGGGAAAGCAGTACAGGCCCGGGGGCAAAGACCACAAATCCAAGAATAATCAGTAACGGATAATGCAACCATTCTACAGTATTGACAGTAAAAGCAAACATAGCCAGTGGTGTAAGTATAGCCATAGTAACAAGGATACCCCGTTTGCTGAGATGGTCGGAGAAGGCTCCGGCAAAGAAAGTACCTGCAACACCGGCAAACTGCATCACAGCCAGCGGCAAACCACCCACCCAGATGCTTTCCGATCCGTCGGGGTTCATATAGGTAGGCAGAAAATTGGTCAGGGACGATTTAATCAAAGCCCGAAACAGGGCAAAGCCAATAATGATCCCAAAGAAAGCCGCGTGTTTTTTGAATGTCAAAACAAAATCTCTGTTTTTTTTATTGACAGGAATGTCTTTTTTGATATCCACATCACGAAGCTTGATATAAAGTAAGACAGAAGCAAAAATCCCAAACGGCAGCAGGCGGTAGGTCCCATGCAGGCCCCACGCTGACACAGCAGCGGCAACAACCAACGGCCCCAGGGTGCGGGCTAGCTCGCCTCCCACCATAAAGTAACTCATCCCAAGACCTACCTTATCCCCCGCTACTTTTCGAATCATCACAGGTGTGGGGACATGAAAAAAAGTGCTGGAAACACCTACCGTCAAAAGAATAATCAGCAAAGTGGCGTAATTGGGCGCTAAACCTAACAAGCTCATCCCGACACCTGTAATAGCCGGTGTCAAAATGACAAAATAACGCGACTTGATCCGGGTGGCCCATATCCCAACCAAAAAGTTAAAAGCACTTGGTAAACGCTGTGCAAAAAACAAAATCCCGGCTAAACCGTGGCTAATGCCCAAAGATTGTATGATTTTTGGCAACATGGTGGATAAAAAAGCACCGTATACATCATGGGTGAAATGGCCAAAGGATATGGTGACTATCTTAGCGTGCTGAAACTTCATGCCCTAAATTTTGGGGCAAATGTACAATGTTTCCCCTATTTCGGGAGTATTCCCGGGGCGTTTTTCTGCTTTTAATCCGCACAAGGCAACATTTTCTGTAGTTTTGCACCACATACAATGAACGCTTCAGGCCGACGTTACCTAAAAAACATTTGTAATGACAACCCCCTATCAGGAAATTGACAAAGAAGACATACAAAAATTATCGCTGTACCGTTATAGCGGCAAGATATCGGTTATTGATCAGCAGCAACAAATAGATAAAGCGATCCGGGAAATCAGCCGGGAAAAGCTAATTGGGCTGGACACCGAACGAAAACCTTCATTTAAAAAGGGGAAGATAAACTCCATAGCACTGATTCAAATCGCCACCCCACAGCAGGTATTTCTTTTTCGTATGAACATGCTCAAACAGCCGGAAAAAGTCTTCCCCATCTTCGAAAACCCCGACATTCTCAAAGTTGGCGTAGGACTTGATGATGACATCCAGGGACTAAAAAAATTAAAACCATTTCACCCACAGGGGTTTATAGATATTAGCAAGTACTTTCAGTCACACAATTATAAGCAAAGCAGCCTAAAATATCTGGCTGCAATAGTACTGAACATGCGCATCAGCAAAAGCCAGCAGGTCAGCAACTGGGAGCGGGAACAACTGACAAGCTCGCAGTTAAAATACGCTGCCACTGATGCCTGGATACCCAGGGAGATTTATCTATCCATGATACAAGACGGAAATTATCCGGAAATCATGACAGAATAACAGCGTAGTGATGACGGAACAGTTTTTGATCTTTCACTACAAATCATACCTATGGAAAGCGCAAAGATTATCAAAACATACAATCTGATCACCGACCTGGTGAATCGTAAACGAACGAAAGAAGCTCTTGATCTGCTTCACAAGTTAATCAAACAGTCACAGGTAGCAGCCTATGAAACTGAATGGTCAACGATAGCCGGCATCTACAGCAATATCCTTAAGTATGCCATTTCCGGCGTCCATGACCCCCAACAAGAAGAAGTATATCAAAATACCTTACGCAAAGTGCTGCATCTGGCTGATAAAGTAAAACAAAGCTTGTTGCTGCAATACAGCCCTGCCTACCGCTTTAGAAAAGAACGACTTAAAAAAGATCAGGTAACCCCCGGCTCTGATATTGAGCAAGCGCTCACCAGGCTAACCTCAGGGCCAACAGTGGATGATATCCTCTATGAAGAGGAAAAACAACCCAATGAGCGCAGCCCCAGAGAAAAAGCCATAGACCACCTCTTTGACACACTCTGGTTAACCGACCATTATACCATAAAAGAACAACAACTCATTGAAAAACTATTCAAACAGGACCTGCTCGAATGGTATGAGCGTGCGGTCAT
>JBNJHE010000100.1:0-8919 GCA_051748205.1 Bacteroidota bacterium
CGGATGCGATAGTGTAATTACCACCCAGCTTACCGTTAATCCTTTACCTATTGCATTAGCAAGCAGTAATTCACCCGTATGTGTAGGTGATTCCTTAAACCTAACTGCTCAGACTGTTGTTGGTGGGAATTACCAGTGGACAGGACCCAATAGCTATACTTCAACAGTTCAAAATCCATCAATAGCTTCGTCTACAATTGCAAGCGCTGGAAACTACACGCTTATTGTTGAGCTTAATGGCTGTATATCATTACCTTCTGAGATATCGGTTGATATTGACAGTTGTGGTGCTGATTTGAAAATAGTTAAAACAACAAATAATTTACATCCATATATTGGAGAAACAGTAGTATTTACGGTAGAGGTTACCAATAATGGTCCTGCCAATGCAACAGGCGTTATTGTCAGCGAGCTAATACAGAGTGGATTTAGTTACGAGTCCTCTACGGTCACCAATGGAACGTATAATAACTCAACAGGTGATTGGCTTATAGGGAACGTGCCTTCTTCAGCAACTGAAGTATTAACAATTACAGCCACAGTATTGTCATCAGGAAGCTATATAAATAATGTAGATGTTTCAGCTAATGAATCAGATCCTAATATGGGTAACAATCATTATTTAATAGAACTGTTTCCGGTTTATTTCTTTATTCCGGAAGGGTTTTCTCCCAATGGAGATCGCATAAATGATTTATTTGTTATTACCGGAATCGAGTTCTATCCTGAAAACTCCATTGTAATCTTCAATCGTTGGGGTGATAAAGTGTTCAAAGCTAGTCCTTATCGGAACACCTGGGATGGCACTTCAACCCTGGGCATATCTAACAGCGATAAATTGCCGGTAGGAACATATTTTTATCTGCTTGACTTAGGGGGTGACAATGTGATTAAAGGCACCATATACCTAAACAGATAGGATAGGTAATTTTTCGAAAGTAAATATACACATACAAAATACAGATATCATGATACCATTTAAGAAAATATCGCTCGGCTTAGTTTTAATCTTAGGATATTTAAGCCTGGAGGCACAACAAATGTCCATGTATACTCATTACATGTACAATACATTAGTGGTAAATCCTGCTTATGCAGGTAGTAGGGATGCTCTTACTGTTACCGCTCTCAATCGAAAGCAGTGGGTTAACTTTAAGGGAGCCCCATTGACTCAAACTGTTAGCATGCATGCTCCTGTTATCAGCAAGCATATTGGATTGGGTATGTCTGTTATGAATGACAGGATCGGGCCTACAAATAACACTACTGCTTTTGTTGACTTCGCCTTTATAATGAGGCTTACAGATAAGTCAAAATTAGCTTTGGGGTTAAGTGGAGGCGTGAATGTTTTCAGTGCAGATCTCAATTCTCTTAAATTAAATGAGCAAAACGATCCTGCCTTTACAAATAATATTGACAAAAACATTTTGCCTAATTTTGGATTTGGTGCATATTATTCCCGAGAAAGGTTTTATGCCGGGGTTTCTGTTCCTAATTTGCTAGAAAACAGTTATTCAGGCAACAACCAGGAAGCCGGAAACACACTTATAGGAAAGGAAATAAGGCATTACTATCTTATAGCCGGTGCTCTATTTCATCTTTCTCCCAACCTGGCTATTAAGCCTACTACTCTACTTAAAGCAACTGCGGCAGCACCCGTACAAGGAGACTTTACTCTGTCTTTTATTATGATGGAAAAATTCCATCTGGGAACAATGTACCGCACAAGTAATGCTGTAGGTCTTTTAGCAGGACTGGATATTACGGATCAGTTTTACTTCGGTTATTCCTATGATTGGTCGTACGGGGTCAATTCAGGAGAATACAATAATGGAAGTCATGAATTGGTGCTTAGGTATGACTTCTTGTTTAATAATAAAAAGCAAATCCGTTCACCACGTTACTTTTAATAATCCAAAAAAATAGAAATCATGATGAAATCAATTCTACTTTTAATCCTTTTTTTGGGGTTTTGCATTACTATTAATGCACAACAACAAGAAAACAAAGAAGATAGGGATAATAGAAATTCCAGTGAATCTTCTTCAGAAACTTTGCTAACAGAGAAATCCAGAAAAGAACAATCTGGTGACAAATCCTTTTTCATATATGATTTTGATAAAGCTATCAAAGTATATGTGAGAGCAAAAAAGCTGACTTTAAGTGGACAGAGAAATCTTGCTGAAAGCTATATGAACATTGGAGATCATCTGAAAGCAGAAGAGATATATTCAGAGTTAATTAATAATCAATCAAATGCTCACCCAGAAGATTATTATAACTATGCCTCCATTCTTAAATACCAGGGTAAATACACCCAGGCTTTTGAAATAATGGATGAGTTCAGCGCGCTGAGCCCTATGGATTTACGCGCCAAAGATTACCTTGCAAATAAGCATAAGTTTGAAAACTTATCAACGAATGATGGTACATTCAAGATGAATCATTTGAATATGAATAGCAATGCTGATGATTATGCTGCCAGCTATTTCCGGGACAAAATAGTTTACGTATCCAATAAACCAGTGTTTTACAAGCTGATTAAGCGGAATTTTAATTGGACTGGCAAGCCTTTCTGGAACATGTATGTCTCTGCTGTTGAAGATGGTGAATTAAAAAACCCGAATAGCTTTAACAGAGGCATTAGAAGTAAATTCCATGATGGGCCTGTATGCTTTAGCAAGGATGGTACTTTTATGGCATTTACCAGAAACACCATCCATGATAAAAGTGAAGATAATGTAGTTGAATTGCAAATTTTCTTTAGCAGCTTTGCTGATGACGAATGGACGGAAGCAGTGCCTTTCAAATTAAATGATAAAGGATATTCTGTTGGACATCCCAGCTTAACCCCCGATGGAAACACTATGTATTTCGCCAGCAATATGCCTGGTGGTTTTGGAGGCTCTGACTTGTATGTGGTGACCAAATCAGCCAATGGCGATTGGGGTCCTGCGGTAAATTTGGGGGCCAACATTAATACTGAAGGTGATGAGTTGTTTCCGTTTTTTGAAAGCATAAACCAAATCCTCTTTTTTTCATCTGATGGTCGATTTGGACTGGGTGGATTAGATGTTTTTTACAGTGCAGAACATGACTCTGACTTTGGAAGTGTAAAAAATGCAGGATATCCATTAAATACTCAATACGACGATTTTGCCGTAATTGTAAACAGCCAGCTCGATAATGGGTATATTTCCTCCAATAGAACAGAGGGAAGTGGTGCCGATGATATTTATAGCTTCCAACTATTGAAAAACCTGAAATTAGATAAACGAATCCAGGGAGTTGCCATGGACATAGACGGCAACCCTGTCCCAAAAACTATGGTGTCCTTGCTTGACAACAATGACCAGGTGATCGATTCTGTAACAACAGGGGATTACGGAGTATTTGATTTTTTTGCTAATGCAGATACAGATTTTATGCTTACTGCTGAAAGAGAAAATTATGAAGACGGGAGTAAAGCGGTTAACACTTTTAGTAAAAATCGCATTGTGAAAGCGGATATCATACTCCGTGATGTAAAAACAGAATCCCCTGAGTCGGCTGAGGATGCAGAAGATGATGGAAAAGTTGATATGGTAAAAAGCGGTGATTTAAATACTATTTATTTCGACTTTGATAAATATAATATTCGTGCAGATGCTCAAATTGAACTAAATAAGATTGTCAGTATGATGAATAAGAACCCCAATTTAGTTGTTGAAATACAATCACATACGGATAGCAGAGGGACTGAAAGTTATAATATGAAACTGTCAGACAGGAGAGCACTCGCAACTTTAAACTATATTAAAAGCAAGATTGAAAACCCTGAGCGCATTTATGGTAAGGGTTATGGCCAAACTTCATTGGTAAATAATTGCACAAGACAAGGCGATCGAGCCTCAAATTGCAGTGAGGAACAGCATCAGGCTAACCGGCGTACAGAGTTCTTTATTGTAAAATAGATAGCCACAGCATTATGACAATAATAAATTGCCATAATGGTGGACATATACACTGCAACTTTGGCCAGATAAACGGGGAGAACACTGCAACGTCTTATTAAGCATTTTAGAATAGCGTTACGCTCTATGAAGTTAGTATAGAGGTGTGGCGCTATTTTGATTTGTCAGGGCGATCAATCACTTTAATAATCGTTGATTCATACCTTAATACACTAAATATGTTCTTGACTGTTTATCGGCAGTTCAGCTAATACTTTCCTTAGTCATTCCCTGAAATATTTTTGTATCACCGCCTGTAATTCGGTTTTATTGATGGGTTTTGCAATATAGTCATTGCATCCTGCCTCGATTGATTTCTCCTGATCTCCTGTTAGTCCATAAGCAGTTTGTGCAACAATAACAACTTCTTTGTTAAACTCCCGGATTTGTTGTGTAGCCATATACCCATCCTTTTCGGGCATTAGTACATCCATCAATATCAGGTCAATATCAGGTTTATTGCGGCATAATTCAATAGCTTCATTTCCTGTCCTTGCATTTAAAACTTCTTTGGCAAAAAGTTTGACTGATTCGTGCAGTAACACTTTCGATACTTCATCATCTTCGGCAATCAGCACTTTCAGCTTTCGCATATCATTATCTTTTGCTAAAGGCTTAAGTTGCCGGTCTATGGTTTCTGCAATCGGTCCAGTATTGTATGGCAGGGTGAAATAAAATGTCGAGCCTTTACCTTCTTCACTTTCGACCCATATTTTACCGTCAAGCATTTCAACATAAGCTTTAGTGATTGCCAGACCCAGGCCAGCACCCTGATATGCCATTTTATCAGCTACATCAGCTTGTATAAAACGATCAAATATAGTTTCCTGCTTGTCTTTTGGAATCCCGATACCGGTGTCTTTTACATAAAACTGAACAAAAGAAGCATGCCTTGTCTGTACCAAGTCATACCCAAATTTGATTGAGCCTTCTTTGCTGTATTTTAATGCATTTTTTACCAGATTAGTAAGTATGGCATACACCTTTTCGCTGTCGGTGTTAATGATTGCTTCCTTTTCAGGCAAGGACTTTCTTAGAGATAGCTCTATTCCTTTAGCTTCTGCTTCCGGCTTAAATAAAGTATAAATATACTCAATTTGGGTATTAATGTTTGATTCCCTGACATTGAGTTCCATCAGGCCAGCTTCTATCTTAGAAATATCAACAATATCATTGATAATATTGAGCATCCGTTTGCCGCTTTTCTCTATGATCCCGATATATTGCTGCAGCTCGTCCCCTGCAAGGCCAGGCTCTTTAAGTAAATCGGCAAATCCGAGAATTCCATTCATTGGGGTTCTTATCTCATGGCTCATATTGGCAAGGAAAGCAGACTTAAGGCGATCGCTTTCTTCGGCTTTTTCTTTAGCTGCTTTCAAATCGTGTTCCGATTTTATCCGTGCAGAGATATCTAAAACGGTAAAAATTACCATTTTTTGTAAGTCATCAGAATCCACCAGGGTAGAGCTCAACAGCACATCCAGAATTTTACCATCTTTACGTTGCCAGCGGGTTTCAACAGTTCCGGTTCCATATTTTTCAATCTGCCCATACTTTTCCCGCTCAACGAAATCATAATCCTCCTGCGTTGGGTAAATAATTCTTGCATTCTGCCCCAGCAGTTCATCTGAACGATATCCCGTCATCTCACAAACTTTCGGATTAACTTCTACGAAAGTCCGGTTTATAATCACACCGATTCCACTGGGGGCTACACGCAAGATACTCTTCAGTTTTTCTTCACTTTCCTCAACTCTTTCTTTGGCTTCAATAAGCTTTCTATTTGATTCATTAAGCGCTTCGTTTTGTGCAGCGATTTCTTCGTTTGTCTTCTGTATTATTTGTTCTGCTTGTTTACGTTTTGTCATGTCCTGTAAAGTAACCAGAGCCATCCGCTTGTCTTTGACAATGATAGGTGTGGTGGATGCCAGGAATGTCATCTCCATAATTTCATCGTCTTTTGCCTGGAAATAGTAAGGCGATTCTTCCTGCAAGTGTGTGTTTCCTGTTTCCAGGGTATCAAGAACGGTATTACGAATAACACATTGGTCACAGAAGTCTCCAAATCCGCATCCTTTGGGGTCATCCAACGCATGTAGACAGCGTAAAGCTTCTCCTCCACGTAAACCAAGCATCTCCTCAATATCGCGACCGGCAAACTGAGAGGCAAAACTGTTAACCTGCTGAATGCACCTGTCAGAATCTACTACCATTAGCACCAGTGGAGCATTACGATAGATGGCCATGAGTAAAGACTGCTTCTCTTGCAAGTCTTTTTCAGACTGCTTACGGCCGGTGATATCCACTGCCGTGATCAGGCAATGTTGTCCATCCTCAGCAATAATACCGCTTAAATGGGCATAAATTGGAGCACTACGATTATTAACAAAAGCAACTTCACAGCTTGAAGGTTTTTTGTCCTTTAGTGCTTTTTCAAATAAATCATTAAAAAGGGCTCTGGTATTGCTGCTGACAAATAAGGAAAATCTAGCGCCAACCAATTTACTGCGCTCTTTACCAAGCATTTTCGCGCCTGCCAGGTTGATTTCAGAAATATCACCATTGGGTGTCAGGTTAAAAAAGGCTGAAGGGGCAAAATCGAAAAGACTCGTATATTTTTCTTCGGTCAGCTCGGCCTTTTCTTTTGCTTCTACAAGCTCTTCATTTTGCAGCTCAAGTTCAATCTGATGCACTTCCAATTCATGAATCAGTTTCAGCATATCGGATTCCGAAACATTTCCTTTAATTTGTGATTTCTTCCGCTCAAGTTTATCCTCTGCCTTTTGGCGAAGACTGGCATCATCTTCCGACTTGCTGTTTTGCTTACTCATATTGTTCAATTTTCAGATGTTCAGGTTTCACAATAACGCAGATACCCGCTGATTTCAATCCGCTTCTATCCGCCTTGCGCAGCATCCGTTTTATACGCGTTCCATTCTAATTCGTTTTGCACTCTTTATTGAACGCTGATACCACTGATTTCCAAACGCCGATTTCTACAATGTTGTTCGCTATTTCTCTCAGCTTATCAGTAGATTAGTCTCTTCGTTCGCTTAAGTCGCTCATTTCCCTGCGCGCACCCCTAAATCTCCGCCTAAGGCGGAAAGCCTACCGCACAATGACATAGCCTTATGGCAGTTCGCCTCCTTGCATTATCGCATTATCACATTACGCATTATCGCATTATGCCATAAATCATCCGTGTGTATGTTCAGCCTCTGGCGGAGCATACCTGGTTCATCTTAATTTATTCTTTGTCTGCATAGGAAGGAAGACTAATAGAAAAAGTTGAGCCTTTTCCTAACTCACTTTTTACCTTAATCTTTCCGTTATGTTTTTTTATAAAATCGTGACAAAGAACTAAACCCAAACCTGTACCTTTTTCATTATTGGTACCTGGAGTACTAAATGATTCTTCGACCTTAAATAATTTTTCAGAATTTTCCTGACTCATCCCCACGCCATTATCTTTAACATAGATATAATCCAGGTTGCTAGCCTGATTACCTGATATAACAACATTCGCCCCTACATTACTATATTTAATAGCATTTGAGATTAAATTTATCAGAACTACTTTAAGCATATTTCTATCTGCGTACACTCGCATTTGCTTTGGCAGCATTTGTTTTATACTTATATCTTTATTCTGAGCCTGGACAAGCAATAAGTCTGTTACCTCTTCGACTAAATCAAATAAGCTAAAATATGTGGCCTGAAATTCAATTCGATTAGACTGCAATCGTGACCATTCCAGCAAATTGTTTAAGTAATTGTACGTTTTATTTAATGCCTCATTGATAATTGATGAATATTCGTGTATTTCCTTATCGTAAGTACGTGTAACCTGCTCCATAAGTAAATCACTAAACCCAATTAGTGAATTAAATGGCGCTCTCAAATCGTGTGCAATTATTGAAAATAACTTGTCTTTAGCTTTGTTGGAGGCAATTAGTTCACCAAGTATTTTGCTGTTTTGGAGAGCAATTGCAGCATAATTCCCAAAAGCAGCAGCTATTTTTGCATCATTGTCTGTAAAATCTCCATCTTTACTGGCAAACCCCATGATGCCAACTGTCTTACCTTCAATATTTAAGGGACTAAAAAGTACATTTCGCAGTATCATATGTCCTTTAGGCATAAACTTTATCCATTCACTATTCATAAAGTCATTATCATAAACAACCTTTCCCGTTTGATACGCTATTTCTCGCAACCCTCTTATTGGCATTGGCAATTCAGGATTAACGGTGCAGGGTACTCCGCCATCTTCTAGAAATAACAATTCATTTTCCTGACCAGCATCAGATAATAAAGCAACATATCCAGATTTTGCTCCAATGACTTTTGCGCAGGCATCAAACACTTTCTTAGCCGTTACACTGAATTCTTCAGATTTTAGTATTGCTTCAGTTGCTGTAAGTAAGGCTGATATCTCATTATCCCTAATCAGATTTCTTTCGTTTGTCTCACTATTTTCAGACGGATTTACTCTCTTTTTAAATTTTCCCATAAGTCCTGTTTTATTAAAACTGCTGTTTATGGTTACAGGCTATGGGCAGTTGAGGATTTTACACCCAAACCTTTCAATATTGCACTGACCATTGATTTATTCACCTCCGCTTAAATTCAACACTAACTATAGTTGCCATTGAACTCAACCTAAAGGTAGCTCATAATGCATTTCTTTTTTCATACGTATAGGGAACTATGTAATTAACAAAACCAATACGCATAAAAGATTAATAAAAACAGCATGAAGATACAAAATATTTTCCGTCTTAACAAGGAAAAAAGTGATTTAAACTTCAAACAACAAGCTAAGGGTTGCCAAGCGGACCAACCAAAGGGCCAGCAACTACACTCGAAACATCGAAGGTTTAATGAACTGTCTTAAGCATACGAACCGGTCCATGACAAAAGTTTT
>JBNJHE010000101.1:0-8791 GCA_051748205.1 Bacteroidota bacterium
ATTCAGGTCAACTCCTTCAGCATCTATTCCGGCTTTTCTCAGGTACTTTAACTGATGTCCTGTGCCGCAACATAAATCTATAGCCGTATTTACTTTTAACGAGTTGGCTATAGTTGCTGTTTTAAGCCGCATTTTGTGTATGAATGGCTGTAATAAAACATCATATAAAGGTGCAAAATAATAGGTGTTCATTTGTTTGGATCTTTCTTTATTCCATAAAACCAGCAGGTGCTATTTTTTTTTATGCTAAAGCTTAAGCAATGTTAAGGGCTTTTTGTTCATTGCATTTATGAGTGCAGTCTAAAAAGCCTTAAGACCCCTAAATCCCCTGAAGGGGACTTTTTTAAACTGCTGATTTTTAGCGTTCTCTCTTTAGGGCTTAGGGGTAAAAACGATAAAAATCAGCAGTTTGAAGGCTTTTTAGACCGGGTGCCTCGTTTATTCTGTTTGTTTTTTAATATAGGATAAAATTTTGATCACAGCAGTTGTAATTGGCTGGAAATTAATGTGGGATAACATAAATCCATGCGAAAAAAGGGCAAAAAAAAAGCCGCCTGTAAAAGGCGGCCTTCTCTTCATTTAGGTTTAGGATTAGATCAGATGAAAATCGAAATACATCTGATAAGATTCTTCATGCGTTGATGTTACTAACTTAAAGGCATCCATGTTTTCCATCTTATTTAAAACATAGTTTTTAAGCGGAATGCAGTCAGAATTAATCTGGGTTACTTCAATTTCCCCATTGTCGTTGATAACAAAGGATACCCATACTGTGCCCTCCAGGTCTTGCTCGATAGCAAATTGTGGATACTGAATTTCTTGTTGTACTGTTTGTTTTACCATTTTTTCTTTTTCGCCAGCATAAGTATTGCTGAAACTTAAGAGTCCGATTACGGCAATTAATGCAATCAATTTTGTTTTCATGACTATTTATTTTTAGGTTTAGATTTTTTGTTTGTTGATGTGACGGGAAAGGTTTTATATTTGTTACAACAAGAACAAAAAAAATATCAAATAAGCGGTCGAACAATCATGTTGGTTTGATGGTAGTATAAAAAAAGATATTATGGAAACATACAAAATCACCTATAACGGCAATTTGCGTACAGAAATCATTCATGAACGCTCCGGAAAGACCATTATTACGGATGCTCCAGTGGATAATAATGGAAAAGGGGAATACTTTTCGCCTACTGATATGGTATCCAGTGCCCTTTGTAGCTGTATCTTTACCATTATGGGGATCAGGGCCCGGGAATATGGATTTAGTATTGACGGAGCAACAGCCACTACAAAGAAAGTAATGCGCAATGACCCCAGACGGATTGCAGAAATTCATATTGAATATGATTTTTCCCGGCAGAATCTCTCGCAAGAACAAAAAGAGATACTGCATAAGCTCGTGCATGCAAGCCCGGTTCCCAGAAGTTTGCACCCGGATATAAAGCAAAATGTGACGCTGAACTTCTGATGAGCTATTGTTCCTGGCTGGTTATCTCTGGCCTCCTTGTTGGGATGCGCTCTATAAGCCATAGATTTTTGCGCTTATCTGCAATAGTATTGACCGATTCTATGATTAGTGGTATTATCCCGAATAATTATACAAGTTAGCCTGCATACTGCTGCATTCTTTTTAATTCTTGCCTGTTTTAAATTCATTTTTAGCATTATTACAATAGGTTAAGTCTGTTATTGATTTTAGTGGCTAATTAAAAAAATATTATATCTTTGCTGCTTTTTATTTGAAATAGATTTTTGGTTGCCATTTATGAATACTAAGTTAATGTGCAGATAATCAAAGATAAATGGAATTATTGCAATTAGTGTTATAAGTCACTAAGCATCAGTCAGACTCATTAATAACATAAGTTAATAGAGAGCATATGAAAAAAGCAGCGCAGCGAATTGGTAGATTTCTTAGTAAAGGTTTTCAAAAGTCCTTGGATTACATTGAAGTAGTAGGAAATAAATTGCCACATCCGGCCACTTTGTTTGCCATATTGGCATTACTTGTGGTAATATTATCATGGGTAACATCCATGGTAGGGACACAGGCAGTTCATCCTGTTGATGGCACGGTAGTACAGGTGAAAAGTTTATTGTCAGGAGATGGGGTTCGCTGGATGTACACTAATTTGATTCAGAATTTTCTGGATTTTCCTCCTTTGGGTTATGTATTGGTTGTGATGATAGGTATTGGTGTTGCTGAAGGTTCCGGCCTTTTTACCACTATGATCCGTGCGCTGGTATTGAGTGCTCCACCAAAGCTTATTACCGGAGCCATTGTATTAGCAGGAATTTTATCACATTTGGCTTCCGAAGCCGGCTATGTTATTCTGATTCCTTTGGGAGCGATGATTTTTCATGCGCTGGGCAGGCATCCTATGGCTGGCTTAGCTGCTGCTTTTGTTGGTGTTAGTGGAGGTTTTGGTGCCAATCTGTTTATCGGTTCTATTGATCCGGTTTTGGCCGGTATTTCTGAGTCGGCGGCACAAATTATTCAACCTGATATCAAAGTCAATCCGGCAGTAAACTATTACTTTATGTTTTTCTCCAGTTTTCTGATTGTTGTAGTCGGTACCTGGGTGACAGAAAAAATCGTAGAACCGCGCCTGGGAAAATATGAAGGAACGGCCGAACGATTGCCAATCGAACAACTGACTAAGCTGGAAAGAAAAGGAATGAAATATGCCGGTTGGGCGGTGCTTTTGACAATAGGATTGCTTGCTTTGAGTGTTATCCCTGAAAATGGTATTCTCAGAGACCCGGATACGGGGTCTGTGTTACACTCTCCTTTTATGGACGGGGTGATTATTGGAATATTGCTGATCTTTTTTATCCCTGGTTTGGTTTATGGCATTGTCGTGGGGACCATAAAAAATGATAAGGATGTGGCAAAATATCTGGGTAAATCTATGTCCGGGATGGGCGGTTATATTGTTTTGGTGTTTTTTGCTGCTCAGTTTGTCTATTTCTTTAATTACAGTAACCTGGGGATTATTTTGGCCATCAACGGAGCTGCAGGATTGCAAAATGTAGGGCTTACGGGCATATCGCTTATAGTCGTGTTTGTACTGTTGTCAGCACTGATTAATATGTTTATGGGAAGTGCTTCGGCCAAATGGGCTATTATGGCGCCGGTATTCATTCCTATGTTGATGTTGATTGATCCGGCCTACCATCCGGCCTTAACGCAAGCTGCCTTCCGTATTGGCGACTCTGTAACTAATCTGATTACACCTATGATGAGTTATTTCGCTCTCATTGTCACCTTTGCGCAAAAATATGATGAGAAATATGGTATAGGAACCATTATTTCCTCTATGTTGCCGTATTCGATATTCTTATTGATTGCCTGGGTAGGATTCCTGGCCTTGTGGATGCTGATAGGATTCCCATTAGGTCCTGACGGGCCGATCTATATTGGTGGATAATGCTGGTTTAGGGTATTATTGCATCCTTTTGAGTTCGCGGATGCCTATACTGTATATCATATCAGACCAGATTTCCATGCCTTTGGCTCCAGGAAACCAACCTGAATTGGAGGTTTCCTGGTATTCGCCTCCTTCTTCTATCTGGATTTCTGAGGTGTACGCTATTGCGTAAGGAGTCCTGTTTTTTATGATTAGCAGTACTTTCATGTTTTTCTCCCTTTCTCTTTCTGTCTCTCCTTTGGTGCCCAGACAAAAGTACATTTCTATGGTTCCACGTTTTCCGGTATCAGCAAACAGGCTGTCGTGATCCCAGATGTCGATAACGTCATGAAATGGTTCAAATGCCGTGACAGAATAGTTGAAAGTAGTGGAATCTACCGGATAAGGTTTGATGGTAAACTTGCTGCCCAGCGGAAAAGAAAATCCCTCAGCTGGCTCAGTGGGTAATTCCTGGGTGTTGGCTGTAATGCCAGAAAAAAGCATTACAAGCATAAGTAATTTCTTCATGATTTTGATTTTTTGTTGTGACGCATGCAAAAAACCATGCATTATTCAAATTGTCGTGAATGACATTTCGAAAATCAGGCCAAAATAAAGTATACCTGGATGAAATTTGGGATTGGACAGTCAATAAAATAATTACGTAAAAAAAGCAAAAGAAACAAATCTTTGTCCATCCCTTTTGCTCGTTTCAATAGTTCACTATTTTTTACGCATTAATTCATGGTGACTCAGAGAGGAATCGAACCCCCAACCTTCAGAACCGGAATCTGACGCTCTATCCAATTGAGCTACTGAGCCAATTATTGCCGCAAAGATAATAAAAGCAACTATTCTTTATGGTATAATACAGATTTTTATCTAAACTGATTGCGGTAAGGCTATTGGCTGTCATTTAGTATTCAAATTTATTTCTGAATAGATTACTCAAGATGGTAAAAAAAGCTTGATTCTATTTGTTGATAATTGGAAAATATTAATTTTGGATAAATTATTTTAATATAGCTAGTGAGCTAAGCCTTGACAAAGAATTTGAAAAAGTGATTATAATGAACCTGGCCATGATCTGCCTAAGGCGGACACACATGCTGATGATTATAAATAATTGACAGGTGGTGTGTTATGGTGAGTTCCCCCGTATAAATGACGGAGACAACTAAAATCAAAATTATAAATAGATGCAAAATATTTATCTTATTGTGTTTTTTCTTTTCGTGAGCTTGATTGTTAAAGCACAGGATTACAAAATTGATTTTACCGCTTCGGGAGCTACTACGACCCTGGATAGTGTTCATGTTAAAAATCTGGACCAACAAACTGAACTTACTTTGGGCGGGAGTGATACGCTTCATCTCTATAAAAGTGGGTCAGGGATAGATCAAAAAAGCCAGAGAGACAGCAGGATACGTGTTGCTCCAAATCCAATACATCATGGAATAGGTACAATTTTGGTTTTTGCTGATTACACAGCAAATGCCAAAATAGAGTTATATGATATGGAGGGAAAAAGAATATTGGCAAAGGAGTTGTTCTTTCAAATGGGAGAAAATGAAATTTTGTTGAGGGGCTTACCTTCGGGATTTTTTCTTTTGAATGTCAAAACAAAAAAGTTTGCTGGAAGTGTTAAGTTGATTAGCATCAATGGTAAGCAGGGGGCACCCTCATTAGAACAGTTAAGTTGGCGTAAACAACTGGCATCGAAAAACAGCATTAAAGCAATCAAAACTCTTGTGGGGATGTTCTACAATGACGGAGAAGCTTTAAAAATGACAGGTTACGCTGACAGTTTGGTTTCTGTTGATACCCTCATTCCCACTCAATCACAAACGGTAGATTTTCACTTTGAACCTTTTGGAAGTTACCCATCCGGCACCGTCCATTGCATTTCAGGTGGAGCGGCAGTTGTTGATGTAACCAACCCAGCCACCGGCAAAACCTGGATGGATCGAAATTTGGGAGCATCCAGGCAAGCGACATCCAGCACCGACAGCCAGGCCTACGGCGATCTTTACCAGTGGGGTAGGTTTTCCGATGGTCATCAGTGTCGCGGCAGCGGGACAACAACTACCCTATCCAGTAGCGATACTCCGGGACATGATGACTTTATATCAGGAAGTAGTGATTGGCGATCATTACCAAACAACAATTTGTGGCAGGGCGTAACCGGCACCAACAACCCTTGCCCTAATGGATATCGCCTGCCTACTTATACTGAACTAAACAATGAGCGAAAAACCTGGTCTACCTCCGATGCAGCCGGTGCTTATGCATCTACTCTTAAAATACCCTTAACAGGCCGCCGCAACAACTATAATGGTTCGCTCAACGGTGTTGGAACGCAAGGCTTCTGTTGGAGTAGTTTTATTGAAAGCTCCTCTGACAATTCCTATTTCCTGGGTATCTTCAGTAATGTTGCCTATATGGCCGAAAGTATCCGTGCTTTTGGCTATTCTGTTCGCTGCCTTAAGGATTGACCAAGTTGAATATTTGCTTTACTACGTTGCGCAAATTACACGTGGCAAGCACTTTGATTTTTGAATTAATTTGTTTTATTTTAGTATATTTGGGAATAACAAATCAAAAGGGCTAAAGCCCTGAGATTTATTCAGGGTGATCAAATCATGATAATCTCTGCCCTAAAGGACAGAGCAATTAAAGGATAGAGCCTCAATTGCCCCGGCCTTTAATTGCCCCGGTCTTTAGGCCGGGGATTGAAATTAAGACTCCAACTGCCTCTCCGGCCTTCAGGCCACAAAACCACAGAGAGCACATAGAGTTCACAGAGAGAAATCAGAAAAACATTTATTATTTATCGTGGATAGATATCCGTTAATACAGGGAAGTCCCGGATTTTTTTATAATTTTATCAGAAAAAAGCGAAGCACAAATATGAAAAAGTATATTACCCTCATTATTCTATTGCTAACAGGTATCACGGGATGCTCGCAAGATTCAAAACCCACTGAAATTCATGGCTCTTATAGAAAAGCAATTCAGCTTTTACAACAAAGCAAGAAACAATTGCAGGCAGATAGCTTGCTTATTGAGACGGAATACAACAGGGTTCTGCGAGCGTATGCGAATGTTTCCGACAGCCTAAAAAACCATGCTCCGGACTCCAGTTTTGCCGGCTTTGAAACACAGCGGCTTATCAATTTATGCTATGCAGCTGAAAGTGTTGAAAAACTGCAACATCAGCAGAGAAACCTGTTTGGACATCTGGGCAAGTGTCAAGATAAACTATCTAACCTGGATTCGATTCATGATGAAGTGGCCAAATGCATCGTAAATAGTTATGAAAAGCAACCCATTTGGTTTGAGGATACGTTATTGCATTACGTAACCACAGCCATGCAGCAGCATTTAGACAGTCTGGATGCCGGATCCTGGAAGCCGGAGCGTAAGCAGGACTTTGTGAATATATATGCAGCCCAATACTACAAAAGGGGGATTGTTTCCATGGCAGAACCGGTTTTTCGACATTTCAGGCGGTTTTATGAATACAATATGACATCTTCGGAACAACTAGTGTTTTCAGAGGATTATACTTTGTATTCAGCAAATTTAAAGCCCACAGAAAAAAAGATAGGTCAGCTTATCAAGGGGAGAAGCATCCTTCTTTTCGTGAATGAAGAAAGCCCTTTTCATCTGATTTATCTGATTAAGATTATGCGTACAGCTCCACAAGCCTTTCCGTCAACACCGGTTGTTGTGCTTTGGGATGGCTCTAAGGTGAGTAGTGCCTATATGAAAGCATTAAGAAGGAACCTGTCCAAACCGAAATATTACGTTGCCGGCTTGTCGGATAAAGATAGCAAGACAGCCGAAAAATACGCCTCTTTCACTGCACAGGGAAAAAACGGTAAGCTTCAGTTTGCTACCAACAATCCCATCGATTTTCAGGAATGGCTGGAAAAGCCACTGAAAGAGCATATGGAGGCGAAAAAGAAACAGCTACGTCAAAACTATTACAGGCTGAAAAAGCGAAAGGACAGCATTGCTGCCCTGCCTGTTGATAGTACCCTGAATTATACTGTTTCCATCGGTCCTCTGAGTATTCCTTTTAGGGGTAACTGGAATTCCCAGGCTAAAGTCAGGATCAAACAGCATGCATTTACGTCATCTGTAGAAAAAAATGACTTTACATCTTATCAGCAATTAGCTACGCTGGAAGTTTATGACAATGATATTCCGCACTATATTGATTTTATTCCGCAGGAAAAAGAAATTGACATTGACCTGATGCGCACTCCGCAAAATGAAGTAAAAGCAATTTTTAAGGACTCCAAAAACTACAGATGGAATAAGTCTTCACAAGCAATTGACAGCTTAATGCAAATATCAAACGCTTATGATAATTTGCTAAAAAATTATCCTTTTCAGGAAAGTAAATTTATTCATAAGATTAGCCGGAAAAGCAATGCCACAAAAAACAAAATTGATGCAGTTATAGAGAATGCCAAAGCTCCGGGGAAGGCGCTTTTATCGTTCAAATATCATGTGATAACTCTCTCAATGCTACCACCTGCTGATAGCATTAGCTTTAATGACCTCAATAGTCATTATCCATTAGCAGCATTCGATACTGTAATTTGGTACAGCCCTTATTATAAGCCCTGGCTAAATACCTGGCTGAATTACGGGGCCAATGACTTGCCCAACGCCATTGATCAGGCTTTTGGATACTGGAAAGTTGTTCCTGACGAGGCTACTGAAGAGGTAGGACAATACATCTGGGATCGCCTCAATGCCATGGGCCGCTTCGATGCATTGGTGCATCTGGATACCACCTGGCTGGCTGGTTGTTCGGATACCAATCAACAAGATGTCAAAAAACGTATTGAAGGCTACAAGCGCATGGCACCTGGCAAAAAAGCACCGAATATAAGCTGGAAAAGCAATGGCGAAAAGATGGACTTACATAGCCTTGAAGCAGACTCGATTATGATTGTGTTCTGGTCGGATGATTGCAGTTATTGCAAAGAAAAATTGCCGGAGATGTATCACAGATACGGTGATTCAAAATATGTGGAGGTGATCGTGGTTGCTGTGGATAATGATGATAGCAGCCTGAAAGCCGGGAAAAAGTTTATGCCCAACTGGCATCATGTATGGGCCAAAGAAGGCTGGGAGGATGAGTTGATTGAACTGTATAATGTGTTTGGGACGCCTGAGATGTATATCCTGGATGGGGACTATAAAATTCTCAGCAAATCGATATAGTAGAGAAAAGAAAAAAACCACAAAGTCACGGAGAGCACAGAGAAAGCACAGAGAAAAGCAAGAAGAAACTCTGTGTTCTCTGCCTGTCCGCCTCAGGAGGATGTCTCTGTGGTGAAAAAAAAGCATAATTAAAA
>JBNJHE010000102.1:0-8670 GCA_051748205.1 Bacteroidota bacterium
TTTAGTTAATCATTAAATTCATTTTCAATCCATTTCAGGTTATTGCTAATTTGTTCGGGTGTGGGGAGCAGTTTCTCCCATTGTTTGGGCAATTGGCTGTGCATATTGTACGATGCCACTCCCATGGGTTGGTTGCTTTCTTTCAGTGCATATTCCACTACCGTGCGGTTTTTTGTTTTACACACGATAATGCCGATGGCCGGGTTTTCATGCTCCAGCTTTTGGGTATCATTCAAAACCGAAAGATAAAACTGCATCTTGCCGGCATATTCAGGCAAAAAATCTCCCACTTTAAGTTCGATGGCCACCAGACTTTGCAAACGTCGATGAAACAAAAGAAGATCGATAAAGTATTCTTGATGCTCCACAGTGAGCCGATACTGATTAGCAATGAAACTAAATTCCCCGCCCATCTCTGTTAAAAAACTGCGTATGTTTTGCAGTATGGCTTGCTCCAGTTCATGTTCCGAGTGCTTTTCTGTAAGCTCTAAAAAATCAAATTGATATTCATCTTTTACAGCCAAAACAGCCTGTTTTTTGTATGTATCGGGTAAATGCTTTTCAAAATTCGTTTGCCCGGTCATGGCGTTCGCATAGGCATTGCCCTCAATCTGGTGTTTCAGCACATTCTTGGTCCAGCCGTATTTCCGGGTCATGCGAATGTAGAACTCACGCTCCAACATGTCTGTGCATTTTTCCATAATGAGCAAATTATGCGACCAACCTATTTCTCGCACCAATGGTGCGAGATTTTCAGCTTGGTGGTAGGTCATGTAAAAACTTCGCATCCGCCACAAATTCGCTTGCGAGAAACCACGCATTCCGGGAAACTCCTTTTGTAAATCCATCGAAAGTTGCTCCACGATGGATTTTCCCCAGCCTTCGGATTCCTGCTTTTCTTTAATAGAAAGGCCAATATCCCAGTACAGGGAAAGCAATTCCTTATTGACTTTTTTTAAAGCCTGGTATTGAGCATGGCGAATACGATTTTTGATATCCGCCACAAATATCTGATATGCAGTAGAGTCAGGCTTCATGCTTTTCTTCTTTATCCTTATCCTTTAATTCCATCTCGGCCCAGCGGGCGGCAAGAGCAGCCAATTCATAATAGCGATACTCATTTTTTGAACTTTGAAACAAATTCTCCTGTAACTCATCCATGATAAACCGATATACCTCACTGTTCCTGTCGTATTTTTCAACATAACGTTTCAAATAATAAGCTGTGTGCCAAACAAAACTGTAATCAGGTTTTTGATTTGGATTTTTAAGGTGCTTGTCTTTTACTTCGTTATATAAAATCAGTTTATGCAGAATAGATTTCGAAAGAGGCTTTTCTTTTCGGTTTATGTATTTCACAAGTGTCTCTTTCAAATCCCTTACCTTTTTAAACTCTTCATCCCAGCTTATGGTTTCCCCAAAGAAAGTCATGGCATTTTTGTTTTTCCAGGCTTTCGATGCACTCTCAGCTTCACCAGCCATTTCAGCAGCTTTTGCAATGGGGAATTTCTCGTGAACAAAGGCTATTCCACCCGAGATGCCGATGTCCGATCGATGCGTAAACTCCTCAAAGCGCTTTTTAACAATTTCAGCAAACTCAATGGTTTTATCCCAGCGCCCCACAACGAAAAGATCATCGCCGCCCGAATAAAGTATGTTAAGCCAATCCCTGAATCGATATACGGTATTCCCATTTTTATCTTTTTTCGGATTGCCATTTTCATCAATCTCCACTTCCGAATCTCTGAGGGTATTCAGATAGCCACTGAAGAATAATTCAAGCTGAAACGATAACGTGGCATAGGTACTCAAACTCAGATGCTCGGGCTTAAGGCCTTTGATAAACAATTTACCCAGGTTGTCGATGTCCATACGAAGGATACCAAGTAATGAAGTTTCATTTGACTCGGTTCTAGCCAATTTGTCGTATGTTTTTTCATCCTTTGAAGTGATTTTCCTATTGTTAACTTCAATTTCTTTGGTTAGGATATTTCCTTTTTTATCCCGGTGACAGGCCTGCTCATTTCCTCCATAAAACTCATAGCCGTAACTTACCTGCTGCCCTTTCAAAGGTGCATCCAAAAAATCAAGTTTATTAATTGTACTAACTTTTGATACATCGGCCGAAGATATTTTCGTGCGGAATTCAGCCTCGTCTTTTGTTAACTCCCTTTTATCAAAGAGATAATAATTATTTGAAAGTACCGTAATATTGGCTTTGGCTCTGTTGCTTAAATAGGTGTCCTCTTCTGGCTTACCTCTGAAGCTGATGATATAATCTGCATCTTTCAGAGTTTTCCCTAAATCTGTTTGGTTTTTAACAATAGGTGTAACGAATATTCCATCATCAAGCTTTTCATATTCCCCTGTAATTTCCTCACCGGTTACAGCACAGGTTTTTATTCCGTTTTCACCTTCCGTATTTCCACCGGCTTGCAATTCAGGATATTTTTCATCAAAATACTCCTCAAAATGATCAATCAGCCTGGATTTGAATTTTTGATTTTTTTGCTGATTGAGTTTGTCAGACAAGGCTTTCCATACGTATGAAATACACTTCCGCTCTCCCGGTTGATTTTCAATTTCCACCCAGGTTTGCCATGAATCACCTTCCCGCCTGGAATGATAAGCAAATCCTACAGCATCTATATTTATAGCTAATTTTCCTTTGTGCTCAGCCCAGAGCTCATCCTCTACTGTTTCTTTGATGCCCTCTTTTCCAAAGATTTTTTCTTTTACTTCGGTTGTGTTTGGCAATAACAGGTAAGCTTTCCCGCCGGAAGCATAGAGCGTATGGCCGGCTTTAGCGCCAATCGACTTGTCTTTGAATTTTTGCAAAATCGCATCCATCAAAAGCTGTAAATAAAATGAGCGGCCTTTCAGACTTTGTGCCGCTTTTTTACTGGCTATATCGTAGATAAAACTTTGTATGCCTGAAAGGTCAATGCCAACCATCATCAATGGATAATGGCCTCCTTTTAAATAATCGTACTGTTTTGAAAAATCAAACGCTTCCGCAAAGGCTTCATCATTCGAAGCTACGAAAAGACTATCGGCAATAGCTGCTGTCGTCTTCAAATGGTCAAAAAGACTCACATTAGCCATATCCATTGTATTGGAAGGAATACTCCAGGTGAATTTCTTCAGTAGATAATATAGGCTTTCTTCAAAGCCATCAAAACTATCCGTAGGTAGTTGTGAAAATTGTGTTTCAAATTCATCCCAGAGGGTCTTGTAGTCTTCCTTCAAGCTTCTTACATCTTGCTGACTTAAGATTTTTGGAAAAATATTTTCACGATCAATATCCAAAGATTTCAACGAGTAAGCAACATTCGGGTTAGGTGGCTTTTTTTTATCATTAACTTGCAAACTATTAAAAACCGAAAACAAAGGAACGCTCTTGAAATCCGAGAACTTTAGCTTGTGGTGATTCAGTTCTTTTTTATCATCTTCCCCTTTGCCAACTCTGTCCATACCGGCACTCCACCAATCAGCCATCTGAATGATTTTTTGCATTTCACTATTCGGTGTATGATGATTTGCAGCCAGGTTGGTCAGGTTGTCTTCATAGAGTTTGCCAGGCTCCCAGGGATTGACCTTGAAGATTTGATTCCCCTTCTCTTTGACATTCCCTATGGTTTCATTCTTCTCCAAAAAATCATTGGTCCATAAAACGTGCTTATGTGTTCTTCGTTGGCTTTGCGGATCTTTTGGACAGATATAATCTTCAATATTTTTCGTCTGTTCCGACAAATTACTGTCATCTTCTGATGAATTTCCACTTGCCCGCTGATAAAACTTACCGATATCATGTAGCAAGGCTGCAAGATAGATTTTTTGCCGTTGGCTTTCTGTATTACTCATCGCGTATATTTTTATTTGTCTTATTTCGTACTTCTTTAACTATGCCATATCCATGGCTTACACCCTTACCTAAGCCAATGTAATTCGGGAGAAAAACATTTGTACGGAAAGTCAGGCTAAATCCAATCAGATTATTATTTTTCAGTTTTACAGTGCTTGTGTTGTGAATTTCTTCTATTTTTACTATAATCTCTTTATCCACAAACCAACCAATACCCTTGGCAAAACTTAAGATATTACCCAGCAGAAGCTTTTCAAGCATCTTTATCTGTTCCTGCTCATTTTCCTGGCTCTGATATTTCTTATAATTATGCTGATTAAGTGCTATCCAATTCCTGATGGAATACTTCCAACTTTTATCCCATACTTGCATAGTAAATGAATTTAATCGCAAATCATCAATAGACATATCAAGATTACGGCCACTTACCTGTATATCCCATACTTTATTTTCAAAAAAATGATGGATCTCATCCACACCTTCCTCCAAACACATGATAACCGGTTTTTGAGCAATAGTCTTATATTGAATTAAAGGATACCCATAGTTAAATCCTTTATCTCCATGATGATTATGGAATAATACACTCTCTCTCCCTGCCTTTTCAGCTATAGCGCCACGAAAAGCAGGTATTTCGTAAGACTTTATTAGTGAATTGAATGTCACCCTTAATAATCGTATTCGCTTCATTAAAACACATTTATCGTTTATATATCAACACTTTACATAGTAGTTGTAAAATTAACAATTAATTTTCACTTTACAAAATGCATTTCTTATAATCATGTGCTTGTACACAGATTTTTCATCCTACCTCGCTTCCTTCTGCGCAAAAATATTTTCTGCTGATGCGTTTGCTATTTGAAAAAATACATGTATATTTGCACTCATTTTTAAGCGAACCGATTAAATACTTTTAGTGATGAATAAGCAGGATCTGATTAAATACGTGGAAGATAAGTATATTGAGAAAAAGGAATTGCCTACCTTTGATGCTGGTGATACTATCTCAGTGGGATATTCAATTAAAGAGGGAAACAAAGAAAGAGTACAGTACTTTCAGGGAACGGTCATTCAGGTGAAGGGCCACGGTCATAATAAAACTTTTACCGTAAGAAAAATCTCCGGTGGCGTTGGTGTGGAAAGAATCTTTCCGGTGAATTCTCCCTTTATTCAGGAAGTAAAAGTACTTAAACGCGGTAAGGTTCGCAGAAGCCGAATTTATTATTTCCGCAAATTACGTGGTAAGAGTGCCCGCATACAAGAAAAACGATAATTGCCTAAGCATAAAAAAAACCGGCTGGGAAGCCGGTTTTTTTGTTGCCTTTATTCCGGTTGGCTGCCGGCCATAAAGTGTATCAGGACTTTTTTCGTATACACCGCATCCCCCGAAACAAGCTTCAACATATAAATACCATTTTCTAAGCCTTGGACATCAAGTCTTTGGATACTCCTATCCTGATGAATATCCACTGTTTTACTGATTATCTTTCTACCCATACTATCATATAAATCAATATGAACATGCTCTTGAGGAAGCTGATTAAGCTTGATATTCAAATACCTGCTCGCAGGATTAGGGAAAACTTCAATATTTATAGGCACTTTAGTTGCTGACTCCACGCCAACATCCTGTCCATAACGAAAAACATAACGAATACTCTTACCGAAATCACCTTCCATCATCTTAACATATGCACCACCCAGCTTACGAATTCGCATATAACCACTGGTTTCATTATTTGCCCAGAATGAAATGCCGTCATCATCAAAATCTCTCAATATCAACTCATAACAACCGGGACCCAGATTTAGTGTATCTATACTAATGGTTTGTGGTGCAAAGTTTGCACGCTGAAAAACCACATCCCCTTGTTCATCAATAACTTCCCATTCATTTTCATGAGGATTATTGTTTGACATAAAATAAACCACCAGGGGCACATCATATTCAGGAACCAATTCAAAATTACTGTACGCTGTATCATTATATGGATACTGGTCATTCTGACCATTGGGATTCTGTACAGAGGCAAAAAACCGCTTTGCACTCGCATAGGGAGTGTCGAAATCCATGGGTGGCAATGATATTTCCCTGGTTTCGGCAAATGGCAGAGAGCCATTCCAGGTATATTGATACACAGAGTCGCCAGGCAGACCATAATGAATATCCAATTGTTGCAAGGTATCCAAACCACGGTTTTCAATCTCGATAACCGGCTGACTACAAATAGGATTAAAGCGGTTTTTGATCTCCCAGCTATTGGGGGCAACAATCTGGTTTATGCCAGCATCTCTGGAAAAATTTGCTGCACCGTAGGACACCAGTTGTGTCTCCACCACATACTCACCATAGGGATCAGCATCGGTATCATAATCGACGGTAAAGCCATTGGCATTCACATAAGGGGTAAGCTCAAAATTCCTGGTTGTAGCTTTATCACCCGGGCACCAGCCAGCGCGGTCATAAATCCAGGTCCCTCCTTGTGGGTACAACGGATTATCAGCACATTCCTGAATTATCTGCCAATCCCAGTGTGTTACACCATTGATTTTAACATAATGTTGTTTGGGACAAAACTCCGCACAATTGGTTGGGTTATCAAAGCGATGGCCTGTGACTCTGGTTTTAAGCCTCCACATTTGAGCAGCAGCATCAGGCTGAATATTCACCGGCGCCATAGTAGAATCCAACGTACTAAGTCTGTGTGTCCCACTATGTAACTTTTGAATATCGACCACTTCTCTGGCTGGTGTGCCCTCAATAAAGGCAAACTTCAAGTCGTGAAGTTCCTGCCAGTTTCCTGATGAAAGGTGAACCGAATCATGCAACAAGGGCTCATAATCAGTCACATCGTACACCCATGTCCAACCACTACCCAGATCAATACCATAGCCATAAGGTGTAATAAAGCGACCGATTTCCCAGGTGTTCACAATCTCGTATGGGGTATCATAATAAGCCCATTGTTTTCTGATGATGGTTGTATCACCCGCATACCATACTGAATCCTGCACTGTACCATTGTTGCTATATTGATACACCCAATCAGAGATATAAGCATAAACAGTATCTGACGGGATAACAGCTTGTGAAGAATCACTGTAAAAGATGATCATAGAATGCGGTGCTTTTATTGAATCCATCATAAGCACAGAGTCCAAAACAGCGCTGTATGCGGCCTGCTCAAAGATTACTGCAGGGCGATATGCGTCAGCACCATAGCGCGAAATATGTCGCCCCTGATATGTCTGATAATTCGGAAATGCTCTGATTCCGTGATTTTGATACAAGCCTGAATCTACTACATGCAAGCTCCCGGGATCATCCATGCGATAATCCAGCAAAAGATCTGAGTAATAGGGATCACCAGGATCTGTATTCTGATCATATCGACTTTGTATTTCACTAGCGCTCAATGCCCTACCCCATATTCTGACATTATCAATCCCGCCATCGAAACGATCCTTGCTGGCAATGATCAATGACTCGCTATTGCTCACAGTATAAGCCGGTATGGTGGAATTATAATTCAGCCCCACCTGCTGACCATTAATATATAATTTCAGACGGGTAACGTTAGCACTCTGGGTACCATCATACACCATCGTAATATGATACCATTTACCACGGTCAAAGATTTGTCCGGTATGCCCATAAGCATTGGAGCCATTACCGGCCAAAAGGTAAAGGCTCGCTTTATTATACGATGACGGCCCGTATTCAATGCCAATACGATGCTGAACATCCGTTCCTTTAAAAAACAACTTTGTCCAGGTATTCAAATGATCAATGCGGGCATAGGTTTCAAAAGTAAATTGCTGTGTTGAATCCAAAGCATTTAAATCTCCAACATCTATGTAATCACCTTCCTGAAAATCGAGATAAGTATCCTGATACGATGAAGAAATTCCACGGCCCGAAATACTATCAGCAGCCAATACCAGATCAGTGCCCTGGATTCCCTGGTGACTCATTTTTAGCACTATGTTTGACTGTCCATCCCATTGCAAGGCTTGTGAAAAACGAAGATAATGCCATCCGCTTGAGTTGACAGCGAATGAAGCATGCAATAGTTTTTGAAATCCACTATTGTCCACAGCAACAGGATACAAAACAGTATCCGCAGCTTGCTTTCCAAAAATTTTCATTTGGTTTATCTGCGCATTGCCCGATTTGATATCGACCCACATCCCGGATACCGGTCCGGCAGAAAATCCAGCATTGAGCAACTCTCCAGCCCGCCAGAGATACTGAACACTGTGGTCACCATCATTTGCTCTTAATACTTCCTGGTTATGGAAATTTCCCTGACCAAGCGTATCGGCATACATTGAAAGTGTATCACTCACATCTAAAGAATACATCCACCATGGCATTTGTTGATAATACGGACTCATACTGTATTGAACTGTATCCCTGTCTACTCCCTGAACAATAAAAGATGGATGATACAGCAGTGTGGAATCATACTCAGCCGTATGCTCATATAGTTTTGTATATGTCAGGTAATCCCATTCACCACATGGTGGATTTTGAGAAGGGTCACATTTCAGGGTGTAATACATGAGTATCTTTTCATAATCCAGGCTATCCGAAGGAAACTCAAACCAGCCCTCCTTGGGTGACCCTGGAGTATTAAACGTAAATGCCTGAACAATAGTAGTATCACCGGGACCTGCATAAAGATCATGTTTTGGCATCCCTAAAGACATCATTAAAAAGAAAATCGAAAAAAAGCGTAGAAGTGTTTTCATCTGTCTAAATTTAATGTTCAATGTTCAATGTTCAATGTTCAATGTTC
>JBNJHE010000103.1:0-8503 GCA_051748205.1 Bacteroidota bacterium
GACTTAAGAGACTTAAGAGAACGAAGAGACTGATAGATAAGGAACATTGAACACGGAACATTGAACATTGAACATTGAACAAGGAACACGGAACATTGAACATTGAACAAGGAACAAAAATTATAACCAGATGAAAGAATTTTGGGATCAGAAATATTCAACACCGGAATATAAATATGGCAAAAAGGCCAATAATTTCTTTTCACGCTATCTTCGAACAATACCCCGGGGTAAAATCCTATTACCCGGTGAAGGCGAAGGCAGAAATGCTGTTTTTGCAGCGCTGAAAGGCTGGCAAGTAACGGGAGTGGATTATAGCATCAAAGGAAAAGAGAAAGCAATAAAACTTGCCAATGCGTCGGGGGTGCACATTGATTATCATCACAGCAATATTCTGGAATTCCCATACCCGGAGAATCATTATGATGCGGTTAGTATCATTTTTGTGCATCTACCAAACAAAGAAACAGAAACATTTTACAGAAAAATATATAACACCCTAAAACCCGGAGGAGTGTTTTTTGGTCAGTTATACAGCAAAGACCAAATAGAATTTGCCACAGGAGGCCCCAAAAAGGCAGAAATGCTCTATACTATTGAAGAGTTAACCGAATATTTAAAAGACTTCCATATTCAAAAACTTAAAAAACATGAACGATTAATTTATGAGGGTGACCTGCATTTTGGTCACTCTTCGGTAATCGATTTTGCTGCGGTAAAACCCGTTGACATCAGTCACTAAATTTACGGATTAGTTCAGCAGCTTCCTGCAGTTTCACAGCCCCATAAACCTTAAGACCTGAATTTTCGATTATTGCTTTTCCTTCATCGGCGTTGGTACCTTGCAGCCTCACAATTATCGGCACTTTGATTTCGCCAATATTTTTATAGGCATCGACGATGCCATTGGCTACACGGTCGCAACGGACAATTCCACCAAAGATATTGATCAGAATAGCTTTCACGTTCTCATCCTGCAGGATAATCCGGAAGGCTTCTTCCACACGTTTAGCATCAGCCGAACCGCCAACATCGAGAAAATTGGCAGGCTCACCTCCGGATTGTTTGATAATATCCATGGTAGCCATTGCCAGGCCGGCACCATTAACCATACACCCCACATTACCATCGAGCTTAACAAAGTTTAATCCATGCTTTCCGGCTTCCACTTCCATGGGATCTTCTTCATCCAGGTCGCGCATATCAGCTATATCCTGATGACGGAACAGCGCATTATTATCGACGGTAACTTTAGCATCTGCAGCAAAAATCCTCTCATCCGCAGCTTTGATCACTGGATTAATTTCAAACAACGAAGCATCCGAACCTACAAAGGCATTATACAATGCTTTTACAAAGCGACTCATATTCTTAAATGCTGCCCCACTTAGCTTAAGGTTAAAAGCCACATTACGGCACTGAAAATCGGTCAACCCAACTTTAGGATCGATTTCTTCCTTAAAAATCAATTCGGGCGTTTCTTCTGCCACTTTTTCAATATCCATACCACCGCGGGGAGAATACATAATCATATTCCGCCCGGTTTGTCTATTGAGCAGGATACTCAAATAATACTCCAGGATTTCGGAGGGGCCGTCATAATAGACATTTTGCTCAATATAGACTTTACGCACAAGCTTCCCTTGCGCTCCGGTTTGCGGAGTAACCAGCTGCATACCCAAAATGTCAGAGGCATGTTTATGTACCTCTTCCAGGCTTTTGGCAATTTTTACGCCTCCGCCTTTCCCTCTTCCTCCTGCATGGATCTGTGCTTTGACAGCCCATTTGTCAAATCCTGTAAGGTTTTCTATTTCGCTGGCAGCCTCTACCGCTTCTGCCGGATTATACGCTACCTTACCTTCCGGCACCAAAACATCAAAAGACTTTAGGATAATTTTACCCTGATATTCATGTAAGTTCATATGTCCATTTTTTTAATCTATAGAAAGTTCAAAAATAGCAATTTTATCAAGAACAATAAAATTGCTTTTTCTCGTTCATTATCATAAGCTCCTAAACAAGATTTATGCGCTCAGGATAATTATTCAAAACTGTAAAAAGATCTATCCTGATTCGTGATAAAATGGCTAAATTTGCAACAGAAAGAAAAAGGATTCATTTGAAGAAGTTATATTCATATATCATCAAGTCCTATATCGGACCATTTATCGCCACCTTTTTTATTGCCCTGTTTGTCCTTTTGATGCAGTTTGTGTGGAAATACATTGACGACATGGTGGGAAAAGGCTTTGAATGGCATGTGATCGCACGCTTATTATTTTATGCCTCCTCCACTTTTGTACCCTTAGCTTTGCCCCTGGCGGTATTGTTATCTTCCCTGATGACCTTCGGCAACCTTGGAGAGCGCTACGAAATCGTCGCATTAAAAGCTTCCGGCATATCAATTAAAACGATTATGAAACCGATGATGGTTTTTATTTTTCTGCTCAGCATCATCGCCTTTTTGTTTTCAAACAATATCATGCCTGTCGCCAACCTAAAAATGCGAACCTTGCTTCACAATGTCAGAAAACAAAAACCTGCCGTTTCTATCCAGCCGGGTATTTTTTACAATGAGATTGAAAATTATACAATAAAAATCAACAAAAAAGAAAATGATGGGAAAACCATCAAGGATATTGTCATCTACGACCACACGAAACAACAGGGTAATGTAAGCATTACCACAGCTGATTCAGGCATTATGCAGGTAACGAAAGACAAAAGATACCTGGTTCTCCAGCTATACCAGGGTGTTAACTTTATGGAAAGAATACAAAACCGTGATGACAAGTTTTCCAGACCGCTACAAATTACTGAATTTAATGAAGAAATACGCCGTATTGATCTTTCTTCTTTTTCCTTTGAAGATGCCAACGATCAGTTTTACAAGAATCATTACAAAATGATGAATATCAACCAGCTAAAACAAGCTAAAGACTCCATAAAGGTAAAAACGGCGGATCAAAAAATAAAACTGGACAGCACAGTGATGGGCCGGTTTCCCTACTTTAATTTAGCCGGCAAAAAAGCAGGGAACCCGGAGCCAATTACATATTCCAACATCAATAAAATTTTTGACGACACCCATGCACGACAACAAAAGCAGAAGGAAGACACCAAACCAGGGATATTACAACGGCACGTATTAAAACAAAGGGGAAAGATAT
The DNA here is from genome assembly GCA_051748205.1 of Bacteroidota bacterium. Classification (GTDB taxonomy): domain Bacteria; phylum Bacteroidota; class Bacteroidia; order Bacteroidales; family PWNQ01; genus PWNQ01. The sequence continues at coordinate 3,171 of JBNJHE010000103.1, forward strand.
CCGAAGACCCACCCAGGGAAAGTATAGCCAAAAAAGAACGTCCCAGGGCCAAAGACACAGCATCACAACCACCAGAGCTCAGCCATAACACAAAAGGTTATACCAGGGATGGCATAAGCAGCATTGCAGAAAAAAAAGGAATGGAGCTGGACTCCCTAATTCGTTTTGACAAAAATTTTCCCACACTGCTTTTTGACAACCATAAATTAGAAGAAGACCTACTGAACAACTTCAAGACCTGGGAACAAGAACGCATTGTAAAACTGGCCATTAACAACGTCCGCAATGTCATCAACCATATTGATTATACGGATAATGTCATTCATCGTATGGAAGAGCTAATGGCCCGTCAGGATATTGAATACCATCGAAAATTCACGCTTCCTTTTGCCTGTATCGTATTGTTTTTTATCGGGGCACCCTTTGGCGCAATCATACGTAAAGGCGGTTTCGGGTTTCCTGTTGTTGTTGCCGTTTTATTATTTGTTGTCTATCACGTTATTTCGATGACGGGAGAGAAATTTGCCCGTGAAGGTGTGATCGAAACCTGGTGGGGCATGTGGGTTTCATCGTTTATCCTGTTGCCTTTTGGGATCTTTTTAGCACTGAAAGCCACAACTGATGCGCCATTTCTTAATCCCGACACTTATGTCAACGCCTTTAAAAAAATCAGAGCTCTTTTCTTCAAGCCCAAATCATCATGAAAATACTTCAGCTCTGCAATAAATCACCCTGGCCCCCTAAAGAAGGTGGTTCCATTGCGATGAATGCAATGACAGAAACGATGCTGAAACTCGGGCACGAAGTGAAGATTTTGGCGATGAATACAAATAAATACACAGTCGAACCTGATGAACTACCTCAGGATTATAGAAAAAAAACACATATTGAATTTGCGAATATCAATCTTAGCATCCATCCCTTAGAGGCCCTGATACATCTTTTTAACAGAGAAAGCTTTATTGTCAAACGCTTTGATAATCAGAATTTCAGAAAGCTCTTGCGCCATACCTTAGAAAATGAACATTTTGATATCGTTCAGCTTGAAACACTTTATCTTACTCCTTATGCTTCGGATATTCGAGCTTTTAGTCGTGCGAAGATTGTGTTACGATCACATAATATTGAACATCAGATATGGAAAAGATATGCCAGCAATATCAGAAATCCATTAAAACAGCTGTATGTAAAAAAACTAAGTAAAGAACTGGAAACATATGAAAAGGAACACCTGCAGGATTACGACGGAGTGCTGACCATCAGCGATGTAGATAAGTCTTTTTACATCAAAGAAAGAGATTCATTGATTATTGACAGTCATCCTTTTTCAATAGACACAAGCATAGAAAGCGCGCAGTCAAAAAGCAGAAGTCATCATCAGTTATTTCATTTGGGCTCGATGGACTGGAAGCCCAATCAGGAAGGGATAGCCTGGTTTCTGAAAGATGTATGGCCTGAAATACAAAGCATACTTCCATTTTTAAAGTTTCATCTGGCAGGCAGGAATATATCATCAGGGCACTACCAGCTAAACATACCAGGACTGGTAATTGATGGTGAGGTAGACAATGCTTATGACTATATGCAGTCAAAACGCATTATGATCGTTCCGCTATTTTCCGGCTCTGGAATTCGCATTAAGATCATAGAAGGTATGCTTAACGGCAATTTAATAATCACAACAAGCATAGGAGCTGAAGGAATTCATGCTAAACACCAGGAGCATATACTCATCGCTAACACAAAGGATGAGTTTGTAAAGCACATAAAATGGGCAGCGGAAAATCCTGATCAATGTTTAAAAATCACGCAAAAAGCCCGGAAGCATATTCGCGAAAAGTATGATTTAACCAAAAATGCGCACCACCTAAATTCGTTTTATCATAAACTCTTGAGCTGATGACCCATAAAACATTGAGCATGTTTCTGGCTTTTGTCTGCATGATTCATAAAAAAAGGAATAATACAGGCTGAAATAAGCTACTTCGGAATTTTAACTTAATTTTACACCAAAATTCCTTGTTGATTTGAAACTGCTAATACTTTTATCCAGGATACCCTATCCCTTAGAAAAAGGTGACAAGCTACGGGCTTATCATCAAATAAAAGTATTGTCCAAGCACCATAGCATTATTTTAGTTGCATCGGGGGATAAAAATGATCCATATCAGAAGGCCCGTGAAGCTTTATCTCCATATTGTGATGAGATCCATTTTTTTCATATCAAAAAAATTACGCGTTTATGGAACAGCATGCGCTTTTTTGTGGCGGGAAAGCCCTTGCAAACCGGATTTTTTTATTCCAAACAAATTCGAAAACTAATCACACATAAGTCTGTATCGCGCAGCATCGACCATTTATACTGCCAGCTGTTCCGCACAGCTGAAATCGTTAAAGACATCAACGTTCTAAAAACAATCGACTATCAGGATGCCTTTTCTTCCAGCATGAAAAAGAGGATGCAAGCCACCCGGGGATTTATCAAATGGCTGTTGTGGATTGAATATAAACGTGTAAAGAGATATGAGAAGCAATCATACCGGTGGTTCGATCAGCATACTGTAATATCGGAAGATGACCGTGAACGGATGGGCCTGCCCCGCATAAAAATCATCCGTAATGGAGTGGATGCGGAATATTTCAACCTTTTCGAAAACAAAAATCCCAGGCATGATTTAATTTTCACCGGTAATATGTCCTACCTCCCGAATGTTCATGCCGCCGAATTTCTGGTTCGCAAAATAATGCCCCTTATTTGGGCTGAACGACCTGACACCACGCTTGTTTTAGCTGGTGCTTCTCCAGTTAAAAGGGTTCAGCGCCTGGCCGGAAAAAATGTGATCATTACGGGCTGGATAGAAGACATCCGGCAAGCCTACAAAGATGCCAGGGTTTTTATTGCTCCCATGCAGATAGGCACAGGGCTGCAAAATAAAATACTGGAAGCCATGGCGATGGAGTTACCATGCATCACTTCTGAGGCAACATGGAATCCGATAGGCGCCAAAAAGGACGATGAAATACTGGTTGCTGACAGCCCAGAGCAATATGCTCAAAAAGCACTTTACCTGCTCGACAGGCATCCTGAAAGAGTGCGTATCGGCAATAATGCACGTAGATTTATTCTCGCCCGCTTCGACTGGAAAGCATGCACAGAACAACTTGTCGAGCTAATCAGGTAAGACTACTGAATAACTAGCTTTCGTATTATTCTCATTTGATCGTCCGAAAGCTTGATCATATAAACACCCTGCTCCAAACCACTGATATCAATATTTGTAACAGCTCCATCAATCTTTCTACGCCAAATTTCTCTTCCCTGCACATCAAAAAGTTGCCCTAAAACCTCCCGGTTCATATCATCGATCTCTATAGTAACAGTATGCCGGGCAGGATTCGGGTAGATAATTACGGCATGCTCTTCTTCGGTGGAAACTCCGGTACCCTGAACCAGATAACAGGCCGAAGTATCAGAACAAAAACTATCCGTGACAATCACGGCATAAGAACCATCGGATGAAGGAGTAAACGATTGACTATTTGCTCCTGCCACCGGGCTATAGTTACTATCGCAATCAATCCATTGATAATCCATTCCGCTGGCCACTGCCATCAGAGTAACCCCATTTAACACTACAGAGGTATCAGGATATATGACATTTAAGTCAATATTAACCACAGAATCACAACCATATGTCTGAGTATAGGAACCCGGATTATCATAAATCTGACCGTTTACTTCAACACTATCTCCTCCGCAGATTGTGAATTGATAATCAATTACCTGCGGGTTATATTCAACAAAACGACAGGAAGAAGTATCGCTACAGATACTGTCAGAAATAATAACAGCAAAATAACCACTTACAGGTGGTGAATAAGATTGAGAAGTAACCCCGGTAATGGGTGTATAATTATCATCACAATTGAGCCATTGATAATTCTTGGTAGAATCTACAGCAGACATAGTACAGCCATTGATTACAGTTGCTGTATCAATGGTAATAACCGCTACATCAATATAAAGCAATGAGTCGCATGCAAATTGTTGTGTATACAGGCCTGTAGAGTCATAGGTAACGCCATTAACGGTAACAGCGCTACCGTCGCAGGTAATAAACTGATAGTTTTGAATCACGGGAGGCACGCCCTGAAAGAAGACAACATCCCCGCTACTACTTGAGAAATTCCCCACATAGACATCTGTAAATCCATCACCGTTGATATCACCAACATCCAGGTCGTGGCCATAAATACTACCACTACTGTTTTGATAATACAATGTAAAGGTGGCATTACCGGAATTCCTCCATATTTCCAGGCCATTAGACCCATAGCTACTGATAAAGATATCCACATTACCATCCTGATCAAAGTCATCGACAACGACAGACTTGTCATAATTACTGCTATTTAGGTAAGAGCCAAAAGAGAAGGCACCACTGCCATCATTAAGCCAAACTTCAGCGCTCTGGCTTTGTCCGCTAAAGACAACATCCATATCACCGTCATTATCAAAGTCGGCAGCGGCCACACCAGTAAAGCTGTTTGTTCCTTGCCCATAACTATTTCCATAGGTAAAAGAACCTGTACCATCATTAAACCATAGTTCATTGGAGCCATTGTCATTACTCATAAAAGCATCAATATCGCCATCGCCGTCAAAATCAGCGAGCGCAACATCGCTCATATCCCCTCCCATAATACTAATGGTTCCGGAAGATGTAAAATAGCCGTTACCGGAATTCAGCCATACTTCAGGTGTTGAGCCGGTATAAAACAAATCGAGATCACCATCACCATCCAGGTCGGCCAGCTTACTCTCCTCCGTATCATCGGTATTAAGCGTATAGGTAGAGGTAAAAACGCCTGCACCGTTATTAAGAAATATTTCGGTACTGGAGGACCATCCGAAAGCCATAGCTACAATATCCAGATCGCCATCACCGTCAATATCGGCAAGCTCCACACCATAAAAGTCGTTGGAAGAAAGGTAAAATGCACTATCAGTAAAATTTCCGTTTCCGTCATTAAACCACACTTCTACAGCGTCATAGGCATCAACAGTAACTGCATCGAGGTCGCCATCGCCATCCACATCGCCTAGTTTAACCCCAAAAGTTTGTCCACTAAATCCGTGTTGTGTCGGGTTCTGATTAAATCCACAACCCTGACTGTAGAGATTAGCACTCAATAAAAGAAATACGCTGGTTAATCCCGCTAGAGTAAGTATCTTTATATTCATATGTCTATAATTTTGTTACTTGTTTCTTGTTCAATGTTCAATGTTCAATGTTCAATGTTCAATGTTCAATGTTCAATGTTCAATGTTC
>JBNJHE010000104.1:0-8449 GCA_051748205.1 Bacteroidota bacterium
TTATATTTGCTTTAGGCTCTTCATTCGTTGCTTTGGGTCAGGGCTGTATGAGTGGTGGCGATGAAGGTGGCGGAGTGACAGGGTTTATTCAGCCTCAGTTTAACTATAGCATAGGGGATACGCCGGAAGACGATGAAATGACCTTTACCTTTAACAGAGCCCGGCTGGGTGTATTGGGGGAAATTCCCTATGATATTGAGTATTACTTTTTTGCTGAGATTAGTCCCTTTAAAAATTCCAACAATACCGTCCACCTTCTGGATGCCTTTGTTTCCTATACTCGCTTTGCCAAATGGGCTAAAATATCCCTGGGACAATTTAAAACGCCTTTCAGCCTGGAGCAAAATACAGCCTGTTCAGGCCTCTATACAATCGATCGTGCAACTGTTGTCAATCAGTTGGCCGGTCCTCAGCGCGACCTTGGCCTATTGGTTTCCGGTGGTCATGATTCGCTTTTGCTCTCCTATAGCCTCGGTTTTATGAACGGTACCGGAATTAATATCGAAGATAATAATCAAAACAAAGAAGTTGTTGGGAGAGTTGTCTTTCACCCTTTTGACTTTCTTGATATCGGGGGTAGCTTCCGCGTTGGGAAAACAAATCCTACCGACGATAAGGAAAAGCTCAATGATATTTATCGCTATGGCGGTGAAGTATTATTTACCATGAATAACTTCCGTGTTCAGGGTGAATATATCATGGGGCAGGATGAACTCTATAGTGCTTCCCGTGTGCCTGTTTATGGTGGCTGCGGTGGCATAGTGGGCTATGATACCAAGGCAAAAGGTACTTATAAAAAAGGTGGCTACCTGGCTATGGTTTCTTATATGACACCCTGGAACCTGGAGCCTGTTGTTAAATTCGATACTTACGACCTCGATTATGATATTGAGGATGATCACAGCAATAACCTGACCGTTGGTATCAATTATTTTGTCAATGACTATTCACGTGTTCAGGTGAACTACGTAAGCGTCCTGGATTCTCCATCTGATGCTAATGATATGCTGATGGTACAGCTTCAGGCTAAATTTTAACTTTTAAATGAACCGAGCCATGACAAAAATTTTAAAACACACGCATGATAGTTATAAAACTAAAGACCTGTGAAGAAAATTTAGTTTGTTATGGTGAGCTCCCCCGTATAAACGACGGGAACCAATAAATTCAAAATTATAGAACTATGAAAAAAATTATTGCACTATCTCTTGGTTTGCTGTTTGCATTTGCTTTGCAGGCAAAAACTATCTCTGTTTCTGAACTAGCAAAGATACAGAGCAATAAAAATGTTGTTATCGTTGATACCCGTAGCGCTTCTGATTATGCAAAAACACACATAAAAGGGGCGATCAATCTGGATGTGAATGAGCTTTGTCTTAAAACTCCGATTGAAGGGAAACTGAAATCAAAAAGCCAGATTGCCTCTGTTTTAGGCCAGCACGGCATTTCGCAAAACAAAACAATTGTCACCTATTGTGAGACAGGAGTGAGAGCTGGACGTATGTACTGGATATTAAAGTATATGGGTGCTAAAGATGTCCGTATGTTAGATGGACAAATGAAAGCCTGGTTTAAAGCCAGAAAACCCATTACAAATAAAAAGTCCACTTTGGCGGCCACTACATTCTCTGCTTCTGTAAATAGCGGAATCTATGCCAGTAAAAGCTATGTGAGTTCAAAAATGAAAAGTGGCAATGTTGTTCTGGTCGATACGCGTGAAGCTTCAGATTTCACTGGGGGACATATTGGAAATGCTGTTAATATCCCTCACAAACAGTTTCTTAATGGTTCCAATCTAAAATCATCCTCGGCTATGCAGGCGATGTTGGATGCCAAAGGGGTGAGCAAAAACAAAGAAATTATTTTGTATTGCAAGACCAGCACTACAGCAGGACTGGCTTATTTTGTTTTGGATGCCGTATTGAATTATCCGAATGTGAGGATTTATGATGGTGCTTATCTGGAATGGAAAAGCTAGATGATTGATCTTATACAATTAATAACTCATCAAGTCAAAATTAAGAAATCATGAGACGATTGATTCAAGCAACAGCTTTTATTACGCTTTTGCTCATAGTATTATCCTGTGGCAACAAAAAAATACAGGAATATTCAGGTGTCGACGAAATGATTGAAGATGCCAAAGCATCCATAGCAATAGCCAGTCCGGAAGAACTAAAAGAAGCCATTGAGCAGGAAAAAGATTTTTACCTGATTGATGTGCGTGAAAAGGTGCACTATGATTCTGCATCCATACCTGGTGCGATACATATCCCCCGTGGATTATTAGAGTTTCAGATTGCTACTAAAGCACATGATCACAGGGCTCCCATGATTGTCTTTTGCGAGGATGGAAGCAAGTCAGCCTTAGCTGCTGCCACCTTACCGCAATTGAAATATGCTCATGTGAAATCCCTGGAAGGTGGATTTGACGCCTGGAAAAAACAATATCCCGACCTGGTGGAAGATGAACCTGCCGGCGATGGACAAGAACAAAATGTACCTGCTGCACCATCTGGAGGTGGTTGTGGCGGATAATAAAAAAAAAGGAGAAAATATTATGTCAAAAATGGTCATTGGACTTACTTCCGGAAGTGTGGATAAGCTGGTTAATGCCGGTGTGATTATGACTGGCGCTGCTGCTGATGATATGGAAATAGAAGTGTATGTGCTTCTTACAGCAGCTCGTGCATTTGTCAAAGGAAATGAAACACTTACTGATTCATTAATCGAATACCCGCATCTTAAAAAAGAATTCTTCGACAGCCTGGAGCGCCTTAGCGTGCCTACCTGGTATGAATTCTTTGAGCAAGCCAAAGAGTTTACCGATGTTAAAATCTATATCTGTAGCCTTGCTGGCAAAATGTGGGGAGGCGAGAAAAATGAAGATTTTGTTGAAATCGTCGACGAAATTTGTGGCATTGGTCAATATCTGGATGCAGCAAAGGAAGCCGATTTACATGTTAATATCTAAAAACAAATTAATAACCAAATAAATACCAAAATTATGACAACCGAAGAATTAAAAGACATTGAAGTTGCAAAATCAGTTGATTCACGTGGCACAGCCTGCCCGGGTCCATTACTTGCAGCAAAAAAAGCCATTGGCGAAGTGCCTAAAGGTGGAATTATGGAAATCTTATCTTCTGATGAAGGTACTAAAAAGGATATTCCCAAATGGGCGAATAAGAAAGGTTTTGAATATCTGGGTACTTTAGAAGAGTCCGGCTATTTCAGGATTTTTATGAAAAAGTAGAGACCAGAGGCCGGCAGAGTGCTGCTTTGCCGGCCTTTATTATTCTTTGCCTGAATAGCTTACCACTGTAAATATTTAGAAAAACCATAAAAAAATGCCTGAAGACAACAATGTTAAAATTCTGGTCTTTTCCACTGAAAAGATATCAGATCCGGCCATAGACCTGGCGGGACTGTTGAAGATTCATTATCCTTCAAACGCAGTGACAGTTACGGTACCCTGCTCTTCGTCCATTAAGCCGCGATGGATTATGCATGCCTTTGAGAAAGGCTTTGATGGCGTTTTCATCGCTGCTGATGGCACAGATTGTCCTTATAGCGAAGATTGTGGGGACAAGACCGGAGCCATTGTTACCGAAGTACATGAAAAACTTAAAGCACAGGGCGATGACCCGGCCCGGCTGAAAATGGCTGCCGTCTGCTCCGTTTGTGCCGAATCCTTTGTCAAACATGTCACGGGATTTAAACAGTATTTATTGCAAAAAAAACAGGATTCAAAAGTAGAAAGCCATGAATGATATATCCTCTAAAAATTATGACTCGATAATCATTGGTGGTGGTATTGCCGGACAGGAGTCTGCGCTTAATCTGGCTAAATCGGGCCATCAGGTACTGCTGGTGGAAAAAGACCTCTCGCTGGGCGGTAAAATGATCCACCTGAGCAAAGTATTTCCTACGCTGGATTGCTCTGCCTGTATTACAACGCCGAAAGTGTCCGAAACAGCCCGCCACCCCAATATCAATATATTAACCAACAGCGAAGTAACCTCCGTAGAGAAAAAGTCCGAACGGCAGTTTGCGGCCAAAGTCAATAAAAAACCACGCTATGTTATTGAAGAAGACTGCACCGGCTGTCAGGACTGTGAAGAGAAATGCCCGGTTGTTGTCAATGATGAATATCAGTATGACCTGGTCGGACGAAAGGCCGTTTATGTGCCTTTTAGTATTGCCAATCCACGTGTGGCTGCTATAGATATCGATAATTGTATCCTTTGCGGTGCATGCGAAAAAGTGTGCCCTGCCGATGCTATTGACTTTACACAAAAAGAAGAAGTTTTGGATATTGAAGCTAAATCTGTTGTCATCGCCTCTGGCTATAATCTTTTTGATGCTTCTTTTATCGAACGTTATGGCTTTGGAAAAAATAAAAATGTGGTGACAGCCATGCAAATGGAGCGGCAGCTGGTGCCCACACGTCCTTTTAATAGCGTTTTGCGCCCCGGTGATGGTAAAATGCCGGACAATGTCGCTTATGTCCTTTGCGCCGGTTCCAGAGATGAAACTGTTGGTAATCCTATTTGCTCGCAGGTGTGTTGCATGTATTCCATTAAGCAGGCGCAACTGTTGATGGGCGCTCTTCCGATGGCCGATGTTACTATCTATTACCTGCATATCCGTGCTTTTGGTAAAGGCTTTGAAGAATTCTATCAGCAGGCTAAAGGAATGGGCGTGGAGTTTGTTAAAGGAAAAATAGCTAAAATTGATGAGGATGAAAATGGGGATCTTAATTTGCGCTATGAAGATTTTGAAACCGGAAAAGTGCAGGAAGCAAAACACGACCTTGTGACGCTTTCTGTAGGGATACTTCCAAATAAGCTGCCCGGAAACCTGTTTGTCAATGAAGATGTCAAACTTGATGATTATGGGTTTATCCGGCAGCAAGATGAGCTGGTTAATCCATCGCATACTTCTGTCGATGGCGTATTTGTAGCAGGAACAGCTTCCGGGCCTATGGATATCCCTGATTCTATTATCTCTGCCGGAGCTGCATCATCAGAAACATCAAGTTATATAAGGAGGAAGTCATGAAAAAGAAAATAGGTGTTTACGTATGCCAATGTGGCTCAAATATATCGGATTATGTTGATGTGGAAGCTGTGCGCGAAGCTGCTTCAAAAATCGAAGGGGTTGAAGTGGCCCGTACCACGATGTTTGCTTGTGCTGATTCAGAGCAAAATGCCATGATCGACGATATCAAGGAAAATGAACTGGACTCCCTGGTGGTAGCTTCATGCTCACCTAAACTCCACCTGTTTACTTTCCGCGGGGTGGCTGAACGTGCTGGCTTAAACCCTTATAATTATGTGCAGGCCAATATCCGTGAACAGGCCTCCTGGGCGCATTCCAACGACCCAAAAGGGGCCACTGTTAAAGCAATACAGGTTGTGAAATCAGCCATTGCCAAAGTAAAATATGCCGAAGACCTGGTCAAACCCAAAATCTCGGCCAATAACGCTGTCCTGGTTATCGGTGCCGGCGTTGCCGGGATGAGAGCCGCTATTGAACTGGCTGATATGGGTACCGCGGTTTCAATTATTGAAAAAGAACATTTTGTTGGTGGACGGGCCTCACAATGGAGCAAGCTCTTTTCAACCAATCAAACCGGACAGGAAGTTGTAGAACGCATGTATCATGCCATCGATAAACATGAAAATATTACACTATATACCGGTGCTGAATTGATCGAAAATGATGGAAATATGGGTGATTTTAAATCCCGTATACGGATCAAGCCCCGTTTTATAGACCCACAGTGTAAGGTTGATGATCCTAAGACATTTGAGGAAAAACTCAATAAGGCTATTGAAGTATGCCCCGAAGCGGTGGATGATGAATTTAACTTTGGAATAACCAAACGCAAAGCTATCTATAAAAACTATCATAGTGAATTTCCGGAATGTCCTGCCATTGATATGGATGCCTGTACTAAATGTGGTGAGTGTGTCAAGGTTTGCGATGGAATTGATCTGGAACAACAAGAGAAAGAGATTACCTTAAACCCCGGGGCCATACTTTTGACTACAGGCTTTGACCCATATGAACCCGCGGCAGGTGAATATGGATATGGGGAAAGCGATTATGTGCTGACGCTTCAGCAATATCAGCGATTGATCGAGCTGAATCCGCAGCAATTGATTTATAAAGGGCGTAAAATTAAGGATGTAGCATATATTTATTGCGTGGGTAGCAGACAGCAGGAAGGGGATAATAAGTACTGTTCGCGCTATTGCTGTACTTCAGCCATAAATACAGCTATTCATACGAAAGAAAAATACAGGGATGTTAGAAATTACCACTTTAACCGTGGAATACGGACCTATGGTAAACAGGAAGACCTGTATACGGTCTCTTCAAAACAGCGTGATATCTATCTGCAGTTTGATGCCGATACCCAACCATCTATAAAACCTCTTAAGAATGAACTGATGGTGAGTGTTCAGGATATCTTGACGCAAAATAAAGAGATTGAGGTTGCTGCTGACCTGGTTGTTTTGGTTACCGGAATGACTCCAAGGAAAAATAATAAGATTGGAGAATTATTGAAAGTACCGATTGGCCGCGATCGCTTTTTTAATGAGGTGCATCCTAAGCTAAAACCAGTAGAAACAGTGATCGATGGCGTTTATATAGCTGGCTCCTCCCAGGCTCCGTTAAATATCACTGAGTCGGTAAAGTCTTCTTTGTCAGCAGCATCAAAAGCCAACGGCCTCTTGCGCTTTGGTGAGATTGAGCTGGAGCCCACCCTGGCACAAATTAACAATAGCCTTTGTGTCTGGTGTGGCAAATGCCTCGAAGCTTGTCCGTTTGATGCCTTTGAAAAGGTCGCTTATAACGATAAAGAAATAGCGGCAGTGATTACTTCAAAATGTAAAGGTTGTGGAATGTGCCTGCCGGTATGTCCGGAAAATGCGATCGATCTGGTTGGCTATTCTGACCCCGAGATGGAAACAATTATTGCTGAATTGGCTGATTAAAAAAGGAGTTTATCATGACAAAAACAATCGATGAAATAAAAAAAATCCGCTCAGTATCACCTGAACTTCAGGAAAAAAGAAAAGCATATAACCGGGTGAAAAAGCAAATCAAAGATAGCTTGAAAGAAGGAGGGAAGACCATTCCTGAGCTTGCGAAAGCCACCGGCATAGATGTGCACACCATCACTTTTACGCTTATGTCAATGCGTAAATTTCATGATGTTGAAGTGGGGGAGATTGATGATATGGATGAATATTTTTATTATAAACTGAAACAATAGAACTCATGACAAGAATAAATCCCGAATTTTCTGAGAAATTAAGTCAATACGGGGGCTTCGACCTCAATGCCTGCTATAATTGCGGGAATTGCACCGCTGTGTGTTCTTTATCTGATGAGGATAATTCATTTCCGCGAAATATGGTTCGCGATAGTGTTTTAGGACTGGAAAGCGATATACAATCTTCATTACACCCCTGGTTGTGCTATTATTGTGGCGAATGTAGCACGACATGCCCGCGGCAAGCTTTCCCGGGCGAATTGATGATGTCTTTAAGGCGTTGGCTGACAGCTAAATATGACTGGACCGGTTTGTCCGGGCTACTGTACAGGTCACTGCCTTTAACTATAGTCCTTTTTCTTGCTGTTGCTGCCGGCGTTATTGGCTTTGGTGCAGCTGTCGATTTTGAAGCAGAAACGCTGATCCATACCGGGCATTTATTTGAAATGATTGCCATCGGTAGTGTCTTTGCCATTGTGTTACTGCCTAATATTATCCGTATGTGGATGATGACAGTGAAAAATGCCGGCTACGATGTTAAGCCAAAAACCTATGTTGATAAATTTAAAGAGTTGATTATCCATATGTTTACTCAAAAGCGCACCCTCGGTTGTGATGACAGCTACACCCGATGGCTTCAACATCTGATCCTGGTGATAGGATATCTTACCTTGCTGTTTACTACTGTCTTTTTGAATTGGTTTGGCACTGAAAGCCTGTTTGTTATTATTTTGGGCTATACAGTTAGTGCTGCTATCTTTTCGATGACATTTCTGTTTATGCGTGGCCGTGTGAGCAAAAAGGAGGAGTCCAGCCGGCATTCTCATCCAACTGATTGGATGTTTGTCGTTTGGCTGTTTCTGATGGGGCTTTCTGCCTTTACTGTCCGTCTGGCTATTGATATCGGAATCCTTGAAAACAATATCTGGCTATATCTTTTTCATATGATCATATTGGTGCAATGGGCATTGCTTATTGTGCCTTTTGGAAAATGGACGCACTTTTTATACCGCTCCTTTGCCATGTACTTTGATTCTTTGCGAAACGCGTAAAGCTGGTATTTTTATGGTTAGTGCCGCCTTTGCTTCTGCATAGGCGGTTTTTTTTAAGCATCCAAATACCGTGGCGGATCATACGTGTGATTGATCCCTAATTGTT
>JBNJHE010000105.1:0-8401 GCA_051748205.1 Bacteroidota bacterium
GGATCCTGCACTAAGATAAGCTCTCCGTCATCACTCGTTAACGGAGCATTGAATAATTGATTTTGCCATAAATAGCTTGCCAAAGCTTCTTTCATCTGTCTAAATTTTATTAAATAGGTACGATGGAGCTCGCATGCAATAGCCCGCCTCAGGCGGGTCATTCTCGTATGTGTTTAAAGCAATCATGCTCGGCTCATCTGTCTAAAATATTGTTCTGTGTTCCTTGTTCCTTGCTTGCCCCGTGAAACGCGACGGCAGGAGCTGTTTCACCGGGGTTCTGTGTTCCTTGTTCGTTGTTTCTGTCAGTCTATCAATCTCTTTGTTCACTTAAGTCACTTCGTTCACTTAAGTCTCTTAAGTCACTTCGTTCGCTAACGTCGCCCTTTCGCATCATCGCATCATCGCATCATCGCATCATCGCATCATCGCATCATCGCATCATGGCTCGGTTCATACATTAAAAGTAGCAAAAATTTGCCTGGAATTCAATTATCCTAATAATTTTTTTTGTTAAAACATATGAAAACTGTTATTTCTTGCATATCTTTGTTCCTAAGATAGATTGTTAATAGTTGAGAAAGATGGTAGATCAGTAATGTTAAACTTCTACGTGGAATTGGCGGAGGCTGTGATGAGGTAGCTATGGAAGCTTTAAGAAAGATGCCCAAATGGAAACCTGCAAAGCAAGATCGTAATATAGTGAGAGTGAAGTTTAATCTGCCAGTACGATTTATGCTTGAAGAGGATTCTGAGGAATCGAAGGACAAAGACACTGAATAAAGCAGTATGTAAAGTATTAATAAATAACGAAATAAAATTTTTAAGTTAAACTTTTTATCATGCAAAATATTTACAAATATCTGATTTTGTTGTTGATGTGTTTTCATCTTTTCGGAATAAATCAGACGGGGTATGCTCAGATAAAAGATGATTCTGTGTATAAACAGGTTGATACTATGCCCCGATATCCGGGAAGCGATGATGCAAGGATGAAATATCTTCGCGAGAATATTCATTACCCTGAGATGGCCAGGGAGTCCGGTGTGCAAGGAACTGTTTATATTACTTTTGTTGTTGAAAAGGATGGGACTGTAACCAATGCTGAAGTTTTGAGAGGCATCGGTGGAGGCTGTGACGAAGAAGCCCTGAGGATAGTTCAGAATATGCCTCCCTGGATTCCCGGGTATTTGGATGGAGAGCCTGTGAGAGTGCAGTTTAATATGCCATTCCGTTATAAACTTGCCGGAGACGACGATGATGATGCCGATGAAGAGGACAAGAGTTGGCTTCGTCGCTTTTGGGAAATTTTCTTTGGATAGAAATGGTTGACTGATAGTAGTTCTAAAATGGATTGAGGAAAAAACGTGCATCCGCCATCATTTTGTATTATATTTGCATAAACATTAGTAAAATTTGGCTTAATGAACTCCTTGAAGGATAAGATGATGAGTATAGAGCTCAAAGCCAGGACATTGATTCAGGATAAGGAAGCGTTAAAACGTCAAAATGAACTGATAATCAAAGAGAATGAGGCGTTGCAACAAAAGCTGGATCAGGTGAATGAACAATTAACAATGCAAATCAAATTAAATCAATATAAACATATAGCAACTTCCCTGGATGATCAGGGTAAAAAGCAAACCAAGTTAAAAATTAATATGTTAGTGCGGGAAATAGATCAATGTATCGCACTGCTGAATGATTAGACAGCAATTATTAATTCATGAAAGAGTTAAATATCAACATAACGATTGCAGACAGACCTTATCGGTTAACAATCGATCGGGAGGAAGAGGAAACGGTAAGAAAAGCTGCAGAAACAGTCAATGAAAAAGTGAAATCTTTTTCCAGAAACTATTCGTTTAAAGACAAACAGGATTTACTGGCAATGATTGCGTTGCAATATACTACTGAAGCTTTACAGGTACAACAAAAGCAATTGTTTGTTGAAGAAGAATTGGGCCAGCGATTAACTGCGCTGGATGACTTGCTGTCTGATCATGAAAACGTGTGATCTGCGTTCTTAAACATAGCTAAAATATTACCCGCATTAATTCAATTCATGTTTGAGAAACTCAACAGAATATAAATTAGGGTGAAGCTTAGTGGTTCGTAGGACAGGCCTCAACCTTCGGGTGTCGGTATTTGCCGGCCAGTGGACGTTCGAAAAACCCGGCAGCCCTATCCATGTCAGTTATGGGGTTTCCCCCAAACTATTGAATAATGCGGGTTTGTTTTTTATAGTTGCCAAACAAACAAGAGAACAATGGATGTAGTAGTATGGATTATTATTGCCGGTATTGCCGGCCTGGGATTGGGCGTTTTACTTGCCTCAACAGTACTCAGAGGGAATCTGGAAAAGAAAAGCCAGCAATTAATTGAAGATGCTAAGGCTGAAGCTGAGGTTATAAAGAAAGAAAAAATTGTTCAGGCCAAAGAAAAGTTTCTTCAGCTTAAAGCCGAACATGAAAAAGTTATTAATGAACGCAATCAATCCTTACAGCATGCCGAAGGCAAGCTAAAACAAAAGGAAGATCAGCTAAAAGCGCGACAGGAAGAGTTTGGACAAAGGCAGCAAGAAGTGAAACAGATACGCGAGAATCTGAAGACACAGCTGGAAATTGTCGAGCGTAAACAAGCCGATCTGGATAAAATGCATAATCGCCAGGTAGAACAGCTGGAAGCTATTTCAGGGCTTTCTGCCGAAGACGCCAGAGCAGAGTTGGTGGAGTCGCTCAAAGCCGAAGCCAAAACTGAGGCGATGGCGCATATCAATGACATTATTGAAGAGGCCCGCGATAATGCCAATATGGAAGCTAAGAAAGTCGTGATTAATACGGTTCAGCGAACAGCTACTGAACACGCTATTGACAATACGGTGTCGGTGTTTAACATTGAAAGCGACGAAATAAAAGGTCGTATTATCGGCCGTGAAGGACGCAATATTCGCGCCCTGGAAGCCGCTACCGGAATTGAATTTATTGTGGATGATACCCCGGAAGCCATTATCCTTTCTGGCTTTGACCCGGTTAGACGGGAAATCGCCCGGCTGTCACTACATAAGCTGGTTACGGATGGACGTATTCACCCAGCTCGTATTGAAGAGGTCGTCTCTAAAACCCAAAAATATATTGAACAGGAAATTGTTGATATTGGAAAAAAGACCTGTATCGACATGGGTATTCACGGTATTAATCAGGAACTGGTTCGCTTGATTGGTAAAATGAAATACCGCTCCTCATACGGACAGAACTTGTTGCAGCACTCTCGCGAGGTTGCTAATTTGTCCGCGACTATGGCTTCAGAGCTTGGACTGAATTCGAAATTAGCCAAACGAGCCGGACTATTACACGATATTGGAAAAGTGCCTGACAGCGAGCCCGATGTGCCGCATGCAGTCCTCGGTGCTAAGTTGGCTGAAAAATACAAAGAGAAGCCTGAAGTGGTTAATGCTATTGGAGCTCACCATGATGAAATGGAAATGGAAACCCTGATTGCTCCTATAGTGCAAGCCTGTGATGCAATCTCCGGTGCACGCCCCGGTGCAAGACGTGAAGTGGTCGAAGCTTATATTAACCGCCTTAAAGAACTCGAAGAAACAGCCGCTAGCTATCCTGGTGTAATTAAAACATACGCTATCCAGGCTGGACGAGAACTTAGAGTGATCGTTGGTGCTGAGAAAATGAACGATCAGGAAGCTTCCAGACTCTCGTATGATATCTCTCATAAAATTCAAAATGAAATGACCTATCCCGGGCAGATTAAAGTTACCGTCATTCGCGAACATCGCGCGGTGTCGTACGCTAAATAAATGGTTTTGACTTTATATGGAATCCCGGGCTTTACACCCGGGATTTTTTTATTATCTTTGACTCATGTCCTTTACTTATAAATATCCGCGCCCTGCCCTCACTGTTGATGCTATGGTCTTTAATAAGCAAGCGGATGGCTTGTTTGTTTTGCTGGTAAAGCGTAAAAATGAGCCATTTGCAGAACAATGGGCTTTCCCGGGTGGCTTTGTCGATATGCATGAAACCGTCGAAGATGCTGCCGCTCGTGAACTCTATGAAGAAACTAACTTAAAAGGTATTCAGCTAAAGCAGTTTTATACCTTTTCTGCTGTCGATCGTGACCCCCGGGGCAGAACAGTAAGCGTCGTGTTTTTTGGCTTTGCTGATCTGCATCATGCAGAGGTGAAAGCTGGTGATGATGCCGCTGATGTTGCATGGCATCCCTTAAATCAATTGCCTAAACTGGCATTTGACCATCAGCAAATTTTGCAAAAAGCTATGGATGAAATGAGCTTGTTGAGCGTATAAGCAGGACACAGCAGAAAATCCATAATGGTTTTCAGGGCTTTGCTGATGGATTTTGTAAATTTGTAAAGAATCTAAACAAAAGACCAGGGACCAAACCATGATAACGATTCTATTGCTAATGCCTTTGATTATAAGGAAACTGAAAACGTGTGTGACAGAATTTCGATCTGTCATGGTGAGCGCTCCCGCAAAAATGACGGGGTAAACATCAAACCTATTTAATAAAAATTTTATACAGATGAACCTGAAAAAAATAGCTGTTTTAACTTCTGGTGGCGATGCACCAGGAATGAATGCCGCTGTCCGGGCTGTGGCCCGAACCGGATTCTATTACAACCTGCAAGTTGATGGTGTGATGAGAGGATATCAGGGATTGATCGATGATGATTTTGTTGAACTTGATAATCAGAAAGTAGCTAATATTATCCAACGTGGAGGGACAATCCTGAAGTCTGAGCGCAGCCAGGATTTCCTTACTCAAGCAGGACGAAAAAAGGCCTTTGAAACCTTGAAGTCTCGCGATGTCGACGCACTGATTGTTATTGGGGGTGATGGCTCTTTTACCGGGGCTCACGTTTTTGGCTCTGAATTTGACTTTCCTGTCATTGGTATTCCCGGCACCATCGATAACGACCTCTACGGAACAGATTTTGCCATTGGCTATGATACTGCGATCAATACTGTGGTTGAAGCAGTAGATAAACTGCGCGATACAGCCGGATCACATAATCGATTGTTTTTTGTTGAGGTTATGGGCCGCGATGCTGGATTTATTGCTTTGAGAAGTGGAATTGCCACCGGAGCTGAAGATATTTTAGTGCCTGAGCAGGAAACCTGTATCACCGACCTGATCAATAAGCTTAAACACGACCGCAGGGGAAATAAAACCAGCGGTATCATCATGGTGGCCGAAGGTGATGACGCCGGAAATGCGTATCAGGTTGCTGAAAAAGTCAATGAGCATTTCAAAGGCTACGAAACCCGTGTTACCGTGTTGGGCCATGTGCAACGCGGGGGATCACCCAGCTGTATGGACCGTGTGCTGGCCAGTACCCTTGGCTATGAGTCCGTTAGAGGTCTGATGAAAGGGAAATATGGTTATATGGTTGGAAAAATCAATAACCAAATCGTTTATACTCCCCTAAAACAATCCATTAAACATCACAGGGAAATCAATCAGTCGTTGCTGGAAATGGCCCGTATCTTATCGCTATAGCTATGGATGAAAAAAAGGCTTTGTTTGCAGAAATATTACTGCCCATACCGGTCAAAGGAACCTTTACTTACCGGGTGCCGATCGACTTTAGGGATGATGTGGCTCCCGGAAAACGAGCTGTGGTGCGCTTCGGAAAGAATAAAATTTATTCCGGTTTAATTGTGGAACTGCATCAAAAGCCACCCCAAAAATATGCGACAAAAGATATTCTTGATCTGCTGGATCAAGAAAGAATTGTAACACCCCGGCAGTTTAAACTGTGGACCTGGTTGTCCGATTATTATATGGCGTACAAGGGCGAGGTGATGAATGTGGCCCTGCCTTCTGCTTTGAAATTGGCCAGCGAATCTAAAATACGACTGCATCCGGCTTACGATGGATTGCTGAGTGATTTGTCTATGGCTGAACATAAAATTATTGAAAACCTGACTGAAAACAGCTCTCTTACCATTAAAGAAATTAGTAAGCTGACCGGATATAGCAATGTGATGCCGCTGATAAAAAATATGATCGAAAAAGAGGCGGTGATTATGCTGGAAGAACTAAACCACCGGTTTAAAGAAAAACAAGAGTCTTTTCTAAAGTTGGCCGAACCTTATTGTTCTTCGGAAGAAAAACTGAGCGAATTACTGGATACTTTTAGCCGAAAAGCATACCGCCAGATGGAGGTGCTTATGCTCTTGTTGGGCAAAGCTGGAAACGATAAATGCCGGGCGGTGCCTAAAAGTCAATTGTTGCAGGATAAGTCAGTAGGGTATGGTACTATCAAAGCCTTAATCGAAAAGGATATTTTGATTGAGGAAAAAAAGACCATTTCTCGTCTTGATCAATTCAAAGCCGAAGCAATGGTTGGAGATATTAAGCTGTCTGTTAATCAAAAGCAAGCTTTGGATGAGATCAAAGTGGGGTTTAGCCAAAATAAGGTGACCCTACTTCATGGTGTTACTTCCAGCGGAAAAACCGAGATTTATATTCATCTGATTGAAGAAAAAATTAAACAGGGAAAACAGGTGTTATTCCTGCTGCCCGAGATTGCTTTAACGGCTCAGATAATTAACCGCTTAACCCGCTATTTTGGCGAGGAGGTAGCTGTTTATCACTCCCGTTTTAATGAGCAGGAGCGTACTGAAGTGTGGAACGCTGTGTTGCAAAATAAAAGTAAACTGATCGTGGGCGCACGCTCGGCCCTGTTTTTGCCCTTTCAAAACCTGGGGCTGGTTATTGTGGATGAAGAGCACGACAGCTCTTACAAACAGTATAGCCCTGCTCCTCGTTATCTGGGCCGTGATGTTGCAATTGTCCTGGGGCATTTGTTTCAGGCTGACATAATCTTGGGCTCTGCTACACCAGCAATAGAGAGCTATGAAAATGCCAAAAATGGAAAGTATCACCTGGTAGAATTGTTTCAGCGCTATGGGGATATTCAGATGCCGGAAATTCTGGTGGCTGACTTAACCGAAGCTGCCCAAAAGAAGGAATTGTATTCTCATTACAGTGGAATGTTGCTGAATGCGATCAAAAAAACACTAAATAATCATCAGCAGGTGATTCTTTTTCAAAATCGTAGGGGCTTTTCTTTAAGGGTTCAATGCCAGCAATGCGGCTGGATGCCGGAATGTCCCAACTGCGATGTGGGTATGATTTATCATAAATATCAGAATCAGCTGAGATGCCATTATTGTGGACACCGGGCTAAAGTGCCTGCCGAGTGCCCTTCTTGCGGAAGTACAGCTATTAAAATGCAGGGCTTTGGTACAGAGAAAATTGAAGAAGAGTTGCCTGTTTATTTTCCTGATGCCCGCATTGCCCGTATGGACCTGGATTCTACCCGTTCAAAAAATGCTTATTATGACATTATTTCCCGCTTTCAGGATCGTAAATTGGATATATTAGTTGGAACCCAGATGGTTACTAAAGGTCTTGACTTTGATCATGTCGGCCTGGTTGGTGTGATGAATATGGATAATATGCTGGGATTTCCTGACTTTAGAGCCTTTGAACGTGCTTTTCAGTTGCTTGCACAGGTGAGTGGAAGGGCCGGACGAAAATCTCAACGCGGTAAAGTGATTGTGCAAACGCGGCAGCCCTATCATTCTGTTATCCGCTATGCCATGGAAAATAATTATAAAGCTATGTTTGATAGTCAACTACAGGATCGAAAACTGTATCATTATCCGCCCTGTTACCGCCTCATTCTGCTTACTTTAAAGCACAAGGATCAGGATACAGTCTATAAAGCTTCTATGTTGCTTGCTGCAGCTTTGAAAGACAAACTTGGAAAACGAATTCTGGGCCCTGAGTTTCCTGCCGTGTCCCGGGTCAGAAATCAATACCTGCGGAACATCTTAATAAAAATTGCTCCACGGGATGCGAAACACGCCGTGAAAACTATTGTCGCAAACGAAATTTTCTCACTGAGTAAAGATTCGAAATATAAAGCTGTTCGTGTATTGGTTGATGTTGATCCTGTCTAAGATGATTTGCTCCTAATGGCAGTTTCCGACTCTAAATTTAGGCAACAATAGTAAAAATTTGGAGCATCCAGCGCTGGTGGTTTATTCGTTTGCCGCTTCGTGAGTGTCTTCCACAATCAAAAAGATGTCTTCATTTTCCCTTTTCATCAGGTAGGTCTCGCGGGCATACTTTTCCAGCGTCTGTGCATTTGTCTGTAGCTCCATAGCGGCCTGGCGATCTTTCTTGATCTCTTGCCTGTAATATTCCTGCTCTTTCTGTAAATCACTGACTTTTTCTGACATACGGGCCTGAGAAATCATGTTGTGCTGATCAAAAAAAATCATCCACAACAAAAATAGAAATAAGGTGATAAAATATTTATTACGGCAAAAAGGCGGTATTTTATTCCAAA
>JBNJHE010000106.1:0-8387 GCA_051748205.1 Bacteroidota bacterium
CTTTTTTTAAAGATCTGAGTCCCTTTGCCCAAATCACCATTTTTCTTGCTGTGGTTCTGGGGTTTTTGTTTTTGTTTTCTTTGTTGTCCGTTTTTTTAACATCGGTAATATATGGCTTTTCTTTGGATGAAATCCAGAGCTTATCAAGTCATCTTGATAAGCCAAAGGCAATTTCAGCACTGAAGTTTATGCAGGCGGTGTCACAGATTGGAATATTTGTATTGCCTCCGTTAGTGTTTGTCAGCATCACACAGCAGATGTCCTTGCAGCGTTATTTTAAATTTAACAAGGTGAAAAATCCAAGCACTTATCTGTGGGCAACTATTGGGGTTTTTACGATAATTCCATTTATTGGGGTTTTGACAAGTTGGAATATGCAAATGGAGCTGCCTGGAAGCCTGGAAGGGTTGGAGAATTGGATGAAGACCAGCGAGGAGTCTGCCAGCCAAATCATGAAGGCTTTTTTAAATGTGTCCACTCTTTCCGGATTATGGATCAACATTTTTATCATTGCGGTATTGCCAGCGGTAGGAGAAGAGTTGTTGTTTCGTGGCGGAATTCAACAGGTTTTAAGTAAATCGGGGCTTAACAAACACCTGGCGATTATTGTAACAGCCTTGGTTTTTAGTGCTTTTCATATGCAGTTTTATGGTTTTTTACCTCGCTTTGTTTTAGGATTGATGTTGGGTTATGCCTTTGTTTTGAGTAATAGCTTGTGGATTCCTGTTTTAATGCATTTTGTGAATAATGCCTTTTCCGTTGTTGTTTCATATTTTTACTATAACGGGATGCTTGATGTCAATTATGATCAAATCGGGTTAACAGAGAAACTGATTCCGGTAATGTTGTCTGTGGTATTGACCATTTATGTCTTGTTACGAATAGGGATGAATGAAAATACGTTAGAAAGGGAAAAGAATAAAAAAAGCCCCTGAAGTTATCAGGGGCTTATCTGATATTAAATAGAAAAAACTAATTATTTCTTTCAGTACCTTTACGAGTATTATAGTTAATTTTCAGAGCGTTGGCATCACGTAATCGTTGTTTTACATCGGATACGATGCCCATTTTGGTTTCCTGGTCTACTTTAAGGGAGGTTGTCATCATTTTTTTCTCATCTTCTTCCATATCCTCCCGCTCTCTAACTATGAATTGCTGTATTTCAGGAAGTTCAGCATAAGAGTCATTTAATTGGATACGCGGTTCTGTTCCAAGCATTGCCTGTCTGCTTTCCGGGGGTTGACCAATATAAATGTAAGAAACCAGTTCTTTGTTTTTTAGTTTTTGCACTTCCATTGCTTCTGGTTGGGTAATCTCGACCAGAAGCTGCGTTTCTCTCATGGTAGTAGAAACCATGAAAAAGAAGAGAAGCATAAAGATAATATCAGGCAGGGAAGAGGTATTAATAGTTTGGACCCCTTGTTCCTTTTTCTTTTTAAATCTGGACATATTAGTTTCCTCCTACGTTTTTCGGTTCTGCTTCAGAAATAGCGACAGGGATAGCTTTCTGAATAGCTTTGGCTGCGACCTCGTCATCGAGGTCATTAAATTTTTTGCCAAAGTATTGCATAGCCATGTCGTCACGAAGTTCTCTCACTGCTGCGGCGAGTTTATCTTGAACCTGAATGTACATATCATAGGATGTGCCACGGTCATTTTGCATAGAAATGACACCTTCTGAAACCGTCACAGTGCCTAAGCCTTTGATTGTTTTCTCTTTTGTTTCGGGATATGCTTCATTGTTGGGGTGCGGGGTAAGAAAATCTTTTGCCGCATCCTTGAGTTGTGAGATATCCAGGGCTCTTTTATCTGTGGATTTACCAACTAACAAGCGGTCTGCGCTGTTGATTAAGACAACAAACACATTACGCTCTTTGACGTCGATTTCTTCCATTCGTTCAGGTGGCACTGGTGGTGGTAATCTTCTTGTGATTCCACGATCTACATCCATGGTCGTAGTCACAAGGAAGAAAATCAACAGCAGAAACGCTATATCAGCCATTGACCCTGCATTGATTTCCTGTACACCTCGATTTGCCATAAGTGTTTGTTTTAGGTTATTTAAATACTTTTGATATTCCGGAAAAGATGGTTGCAGCAATAGCTAAACCTCCAAGGATATAAGTGGCATATAAGCTGGCACCTATACGTTTGGAAGCGGTGGCTGAAACATCAAATTTCTCATATACCGGGGCGTCTGTACTGCCAGAGGCTATCAGATAGGCGACAACACCTAAGACTACAAAGCCGGCAATTCCAATCAAAACAGATTTGGCCTTGCCTGGATTCATAATGATTTGTATCACTGGTGCAGCAATAGCAATTACTGTTGCAATAATGATAAGTACATAAGCCCAAAACATATGATACATCGTGATATCAACGGCGGCTTCGGGTTCTGATGGCATCTCTTTGATAAAAACAAAGTATGCCCCCAAAACTACGGATATCCCGATCAAAACATACAGCAGTATGTTTAATATTTTGCCAAATTTATCTTCCATAGGGCAATAAGTGTTTTGGTTAAAAAATTACTTTTTACTTTGTTTTTTGACTAAGATGTCAATAAAAGAGATGGTACTGTCTTCCATGTCGTTAACCAGTCCATCCACTTTAGAGATCAGGTAGTTGTAGAAAATTTGAAGGATAATCGCAACGATCAATCCAAAAACGGTTGTCAGCAAGGCTACTTTAATACCACCAGCAACAACAGTAGGTGAGATGTCTCCTGCAGCTTCGATCGCATCAAATGCTCCAATCATACCTATAACCGTACCCATAAAACCAAGCATAGGTGCAATGGCAATAAAGAGCGAGATCCAGGAAAGACCACGTTCAAGGCGCGACATAACAACACTGCCATAAGAGGATACCGCTTTTTCTACTGTTTCAATACCCTGGTCAAATTTGTTAAGGCCTTCGTAGAAAATACTGGCTACCGGACCACGAGTGTCTTTCATCAGGTTTTTGGCTTCTTCTACGCCACCATTGTCAAGGGCATTTTCAAATTTAGCCAGCAGCTTTTCGGTGTTGGTTGTTGCCAGGTTGAGGTAAAGAATACGCTCAATCACCAGTGCCAGACCCAAAATAAGTGTCAGCAATACAATACCCATAAATTCGGCACCACCTTCAATAAATTTTTCTTTAAGAATGTGATGGAATTTCTGTTTTTCCTGTTCAGGCTCGTCCTGAGCATTTTCTGCAGCGGCTGCTGTTGTGTCGGCTGCAGTTTCTGTGGTGTCATTTTCTGTTGTAGCGCTATCTTGTTCGGTGTTTACGCTTTCAACATCATCTTGTGCTATAGCATAGCTTGTGGCTCCGAATGTAAGCACGCCGGCTAAAGCAAGAAAAGCAATTAGTTTTTTCATAATAACTTTCTATTGGTGTTTCTAATTTTGGTTTATTGTCCCAGCGGAGAGAGTGGGATTCGAACCCACGAAACCCTTTTGAGGTTTACACACTTTCCAGGCGTGCGCCTTCGACCACTCGGCCACCTCTCCTTTTATCTTTTTTGTCATCTTCGCAAGAACATATTCTGGCGCTAAAACTTTGCGCTAAATTACAAAAAAAACAGACTTGAAAAAATGATCCCTGTTTTTTTAACTTTTTTTGACTAACTATCAGAACAAAAATAACTTAATATGTTTAAAACATTTTTCTTTACCGTATTGTTTTAATTTGTGGTGATAAAACAAGAATACTTTAAATTTATTGTATTTCCATCGAAATTTCTCCCCTTAAAGAAGATTGAAAAAGGGAGCGGAAGTTATGAGCAGGTAAACGGTAAGCCAGCAAAACCATCATTTTTGTTAGAGCCGATTCTGTCGTCAGGTCATATCCGCTGATGACACCTATGCGCTGTAGCTCTGTGCTGGTTTCATATTTCCCCATCGTTACTTTCCCTTCCATGCACTGGCTTACACTTACCACCTGTATCCCTTTTTTGATCGCTTTTTCCAGTTTATTGATAAACCAGGTATTGGTTGGGGCATTCCCTGCT
This sequence comes from Bacteroidota bacterium, assembly GCA_051748205.1. GTDB lineage: Bacteria > Bacteroidota > Bacteroidia > Bacteroidales > PWNQ01 > PWNQ01. The sequence continues at coordinate 4,001 of JBNJHE010000106.1, forward strand.
CCGTAAGTTTTTAAAACAACTCCCTTGAGGTCGGGGATGTTTATAATGGCATCAATAGCTGCTTCTGTTATGCCTGGATATAAATGGATTAAGGCGATATTGGTTTCCAGTGTTTTGTGTACTTTAAGTTTTTTGAAGTTCGGACGGGCGATATATTTGTCATTATAGGTAATATTAATTCCGGCACGAGCTAAATCGGGATAATTACCCGAACGAAAAGCCATAAAGTTTTCGGCATTATATTTAAAAGTGCGGTTAGCTCTGAAAAGATAGTTTTCAAAATAAATGGCTACTTCCGGTACCTTAGGCGTATCGTCTTCTTTTTCACCTGCTATCAGGATAGCGGCGATGAAGTTTTCCCGTCCGTCGGTTCGAAGCATTCCCATGGGCAGCTGTGAGCCGGTAAAAATTACAGGTTTATTCAAATTCTCGAGCATAAAGCTTAAAGCAGATGCTGTATAGGCCATAGTATCAGAGCCATGCAAAACAACAAAGCCATCATATTCTTCGTATTTTGCTTCTATAATTTCCGCAATTTTTATCCAGGCTTGCGGATTCATATCGCTGGAATCGATAGGTTGATCAAAGGACCACGAATCGATGCAATAGTTGTAATCCTGCAAGGCAGGGATTTCTTTAGAGATATTATCGAAATCCATAGGTTTTAATACGCCGGTTTCATGGTCGCGTTGCATGCCAATGGTGCCACCAGTGTATATCACCAATACGGATACCGGTTCTTTTATCTCAGCGGATGTTGAATAGTGCTTTTGCATTTTCTGTGGTTTTTTGAGCGATGGTTTCTAAATCAACACCTTTGGTATCTGCCAGCTTTTGAGCAATCAGTGGGATATAAGCACTTTCGTTTCGCTTGCCGCGAAACGGGTGGGGGGCCAGGTAAGGGGCGTCTGTTTCCAGTACCAGGTGTTTCAGTTCAATATCGCGCAAAACAGTATCTAAAGCTGCGTTTTTAAATGTTAATACTCCGCCGGTGCCCAGGGCGAAACCTAAATCAATAGCTTGCTTTGCTTGTTCTTTTGTCCCTGTAAAACAATGGAAAACACCTCTTAGTCTACTGTCATTTAACGCTTTTATCTCTTCGACGACAACATTAAAAGCATTACGCATATGAATGGAAACAGGCAAATCTTTTTCAATGGCTTTCTGACATTGAATACGAAAGGCCTGCCGTTGCTCTTTTTCCAGTGTTTTGTCCCAGTATAAATCTATGCCAATTTCACCTATGCCGTAATAATTTCCCGTTTCCAGGTGCTGGAAGACTTCCTGCAGCTGGAGCTCGTAATTTTTTTTTATCGAGGTGGGGTGAAGTCCCATCATAGGAAACATATGTGGCTGAAATTCGCGGCTTACTTTTTCCATCCGTTCTATAGATGCCGCATCAATGTTCGGAAGCAAAAAGTATGTTACTCCTTTTTGCAAAGCTTTGGAAATAACCTCGTGACGGTCGTTGTCAAAAGCTTCTGTATATAAATGAGTATGTGTATCGACAAAAATCATGCGGCAAAAATAGAAAAATATAGGGCAACAGCACACCCATGAGCGGTATTAAAAATTTAAGAAACGCGTTGGTTTGATATCTTCGGGTTGGAGAAGGAGTCTTTTATTTTTTTAAGTTTGTAAGCTGTACGATTGATATAAAATTTATGAAACTGGCAACTTTAAACAGGTAAATGTGGAAAAAGTTTTATTTATACGGTTTAGCTCTATAGGAGACATTGTGTTGACAACGCCCTTGTTGCGAGTATTGAAACAACAAAGGCCTGAGACAGAAATTCATTATCTGACAAAGAAATCCTTTCAGGCAATACTGCTTGAAAATCCATATATCACAAAAATTCATTCGCTGGAAGGGGGTTTAGCTGCTGTGCTTGAAGAGCTAAAAAACGAGGATTTTGATTTTGTTATTGACTTGCATCGCAGCTTAAGGAGCCGGGTGGTGAAAGCAAGACTGCAAAAACCTTCGGCTACTTTTGCGAAGTTAAACAGGGCTAAATGGCTGCTTGTCAATACAAAAATCAATATACTGCCTAATATTCATATCGTTGACCGGTATTTTAATGCATTGAAAAAGTTTAATGTTAAAAATGATGGGAAAGGGCTGGATTATTTTCTTCCGGAACATACGGGTGAAAAGGTTGAACAGTCCTTGCCGGAAACGATAGAGAAGGAGACCTACTTATTGGTGGTGACAGGGAGTAAGCACAAGACAAAGCAGATTCCCAAAGACAAAACAGCCAGGATTTGTAATGAAGCAGGGTTGCCAGTGGTATTGGCCGGTAGTGCTGAAGACAGGCAGGGAGCAGAAGATATTATGCAGCAGTTGACAGTTCCGGCATTTAATTCTTGCGGTTTGTTCGATATCAATGAATCGGCCTGGCTGGTAAAGCAATCCCGTGTTGTTTTATCACCGGATACAGGTCTGATGCATATTGCAGCTGCTTTTCAAAAACCACTGATCACTATGTGGGGCAATACGGTTCCGGCATTTGGGATGTATCCATATTATCCTTTGTCAAAACAAGATTATTACCGTATACACGAAGTGCGGAAATTGCATTGTCGTCCCTGTTCAAAGCTTGGTTTTGAGCGGTGCCCACAGGGACACTTTCGTTGCATGAATGAAATTCCGGACCATGAAGTTGTTTCTTCGATACGTCAGCTTGCTGAATTTTATAAGTAAGGATTGACGATTTTTTCTGTCCCGATGGTCGTTTCAGGTCCATGACCGGGATAAACAACAAATGCATCATCTAAAGACAAAAGCTTTTCCCGGATGGTTTTCTGTAATACTTCCATGCTGCCGGTAGGCAAATCCGTTCGGCCGACACTTTCAGCAAATAAGACATCACCTGAAAGCAAATACTTCTCCTTATGAAGGACCAGACATATACTTCCGTCAGCATGACCCGGCGTATAACGGATCTCTATTTCTTCATCACCCAGTTTTACGATTTCATTATCCTGTAAGAATTGTATGGGATTTGGAATTTCCGTTGGCTCAAACCCTAAAAACAGTGCCTGCTCTGTCGCTGAATGCATTATGCTCAGCCCTTCTTTGTGTATCATTGGTGCCAGACCCCAGCTTTCATATACAAAAGCATTTCCGGATATATGATCGTAATGGCAATGTGTATTTATGAGCATCACTGGTGTTAACTCCTGTTGATCTATGTATGCTTTTAGCCTTGTTCTCTCTTCTTCATTGGAACAGGCCGGATCTACAATAACGCATTCTCTGGCGTTGTTATATAAGAGATAGGTATTGACTTCCAGTGGGTTGAATGTAAATCGTTTGAGCTTTATCATGATGCTGATTAATTTTAATTTTTTAAACCTTTTGTTTTACAATGTGTTTCGCTTATATGATTTTTAGACATGAATAAGCGATGCATAAAGCAACAAAATTAGTCGCTTTTTGGTCTTATAAAAACGAAATATTTTTTTTACTGAAGTTTCCCACTTCCAGAGACACTGAAAATCAATTAAAATAATCGGTATAGGCGCTTAAGCCTCCCTTTGTTTTGTATTGTTCATGCGTATTACGTCATTATTTACCATTACAATATTTTTTAAATCCACATTTCTTGCAAACGAAATTACTATCTGGCCATTTTGCTATTGAGAAATATTCATAGCAAGCAGCATCATCGGTAAAACGTTTATAAAATTCTATTGCATTCACATCCTTATATGAGTACATATCAAAATAGCAGATAAAACAAGAATAGAAAATTGTTTATTCATTATAAACAATAGCTTGTTAAGATTAGGTGCGAATGACCAGATTATTCACATGGATTTGAAAGGTGTTTACGGTGTTAGAATTAAAGGAAATACCTTTACAAATACCAACAGCAACCTTGACCGTGAAGATATGGGAATAGGTATTCGTTCCTCAAATTCAACTTTTAAAGTCGTGGATAGGTATCATCCGTTTGAACAGAAAAATGAAAATACTTTTGAAAAATTATTCTATGGAATAAAATCTTCTGGTTGGCATTACAAAGGAGCTACAAAAATAAATGGCAATTCATTTAATGATGTTTATCGAAGTGTGTTACTGATCAATTCCCATTCAGCAGAAGTAATGAATAATACGATTAACGTATCCGATAAAGATGCCAGTATTCCAATGGCCTCCAATAAGATTGATTCATATGGCATCTACCTGGACGGAGGTAGTGGGTTTAAAGTAGAAGAAAATAACATTTCTTCATTTAATTCTCCCACAGACGTTCATGGTGTAGTTATTAACAATACCGGGGCTATCAATAACGAAATCTATAATAACAATCTTACTGATTTATCAGAGGGAATACAGCCACAATTTAACAATCGTGGTAAAAGCAATAATGCAGAAATTGGA
>JBNJHE010000107.1:0-8371 GCA_051748205.1 Bacteroidota bacterium
AAGAACAAAGAAAATGAAAAAATATATATTAAACTATGTACTAGACCTACAGTTGAACAAAGACTAATTTTTGACAGCCTTAATTTTAAGCACCGTCCAGTTGTAAGAAAAACAAAAGCAGTCCCCCAATTGCAAAAAATAAAAATGTATAGTGCTGTCTATCAAATCTTTATGGTTTTGTATTTTCAAGTTGGGTTAACAAACTCTATCTATCTTCTACTTTTATTGAACAACCAATGGCTTTTGTGCTTTCAGGGTCAGGCTTCTCCCCTGCTATTAAAGCATCAATAGCATCTGCCAGAAAAGTTTCCGAAACTTTATCCGCAGCTTTGTAATTGTTATCTACGGCGCCAATATAGCGCACTATAAACTCATTGTTTGTATTTTCCAACAAATAGACATGTGGTGTCTTGGTTGCTCCGTATGCCGGAAAAATATCCTGTTTGGCATCCAGCAAATACGGAAAAGGATAATTTTTCTCTTCGGCCCTCTGTTGCATAGCTGAATAGGAGTCTTCGGCTACAACATTGGAATCGTTCGGATTGATTGCAACAACAGGATAACCTTTGCCGGCATAATCCTGATGCAACTCAATAATACGCTTTTCCCACGCTTGTGCATAAGGACAATGATTACAAGTAAAGATAACGACCACACCTTTCTTGTTCTGATAATCCTCCAGGGAGACATATTCTCCATCAACGTTTAACAAATTAAATTCAATGGCCTTGTCGCCAACTTCCATCCCCTGCTGGGCTGATACTGTCGTAGCAATTCCTATAAAAACTGCTAATAATAAAATAACTTTCTTCATAAGTTTAAAATTTTGTTCTGTGTTCCGTGTTCGTTGTTTGTCCGCTAATTTCCCTAATTACACACCAATTAACGCGGATTTAGTATATTCTCATTCGCAAATGTAATTCGTAATTCATAATTCAAGATACTCATCATCGCATCAACGCCAACTCGCTGCTTCGCATTTATTCATCCCCCTGTGTGCCGAACGCCTCGGGATGTAGGTTTCATATATAATTAATTTTTTGATTTACTTCTCTAGCCGTTGTGATATTTGATTGTCAATCTCATTCAACCTAATACTACCTTCAACAAAATATTTATTATTTCCTTTAAAAAATACAGTTGCCGGAATTGCGCCGGACCACGAAGGATGTACCTTGTTGATCCACGTGTTTGCATCCGGATCATCCAATAAAACAATTTCTCCCTGCAAGCCGTGTTTGTCAATAAATGGCATCACTTTATTTTTTATGTTTTTCGGCAAATCCAGACTTATGTATAAAAATTTGACCTTTTCACTGCTAAATTTTTTTTCAGCTTTTACAAAATAGGGCATCTCTTCCACGCAAGGCACACACCATGTAGCCCAAAAATTTATTACTCTGACTGTGTCATCGTTCTTTTGAAACTCTTTTTCAATATCTTCAAACTCCACAACAGATATATCCTGGGCAGATAAATAACCGCCGACAACCACAGAAATAAAAAAAATAAATACCTTTACGCTCTTCATGCTAATGGAAACAACAACGAAAAGTATTTGTTTAACACAAAAACACCGAGGCACTAATTAAATATTTGTTAACCAACATTTTAATCGTTAAAACCCAACTATATGCAAAGTTTCATTGATTTAGCAAAACACCGCCAGAGCACACGAAAATATTCTAACAATCCGGTTTCGCGCGACACATTGGAAACTTGTATAGAGGCTGCCCGTTTGGCTCCTTCTGCCAGTAATTCACAGCCATGGAAATTTATCATTGTGGATGATCCGGAACTTAGAAGTAAAGTAGCAGGAAAAACCTGGGATACAGCTATTCGGTTTAATAAATTTACCGAAAATGCTCCTGTCATGGTGGTTATCACACTCGAAGAACCCAAAATTATAACCAAAATAGGGAAAGCCGTTAAGAAAAAGGACTGGCCACTTATCGACATTGGCATTGCCGCAGAACACTTTTGTCTTCAGGCGGCTGAAATGGGGCTTGGAACCTGCATGATCGGTTGGTTCAATGAGAAGCCTATTCAAAAATTGCTTAAAATCCCGGAAAAAAGAAGTATCGCACTTTTAATCAGCGTTGGTTATCCAAAAGAAGATTATCCTATAAGGGAAAAAACCAGAAAAACGGCAAAAGAGATAACAGCATACAATGAATATAAGTGAGAAAGACAGTATTAATTTCTTTTTCTTTTGTCTAAATTTTGTTTGTTGCTCCTTGCTTGCCCCGTTAAATGCGACGTTAGGAGTAGATTTAACGGGGTTTGTTTCTCTAATTCTCTTAGCCTCGTCGTTCTCTCAGTCTCTTCGTTCTCTTAAGTCTCTTAATTCTCTTCGTTCGCCCTATCGCATCAACGCATCAACGCATCATCGCCAACTCGCACCCCTAAATCTCCGCCTAAGGCGGAAATCCCACCGCACAATGACATAGCCTTCTGGCAGTTCACATCCTCGCATTTAAATAAACTATTTTTCACCACAGAGTCACAGAGAACACAGAGTTTTCCATCTGTTTATAATTTTTATTTCAATAGTCAGCACCTGTCCCGATGCTAATCGCCATGACGCATCATCTTTCAACTACAAAGCCTCAATTACTGTCTTGTTTTGAAAAGATATAAATAAGGACACAAACATTAGGATATCTAAAATCAATCCTTAAATTTGTTGTCAGATAATTCATCCTGTAATCAACCAAAGAAAACATATAGTATGGCGAATTTAAGAACAAAATATCTGGGCCTTGAATTAAAGAATCCGATCATCGTTGGCAGCTCGCGTTTAACCGCATCCGTTGAAAAGATCAAAGAGCTGGAGGCCAAAGGAGCCGGGGCAGTAGTTTTAAAATCCTTATTCGAAGAACAAATCGAATATGAAGCAGAAAAAGCACATGCCACGCAAGAAGGAGATGGTTTTTATTATCAGGAAGCCTCGGACTACATCAAAGGCTATTCCCGGGTTAACCAGGTAAGCGATTATTTAACATTAATCCGCCAGGCGAAAGCAGCAGTTGACATTCCCGTCATTGCCAGCGTCAACTGTATCTCGGCAGCAGAATGGATCAGCTACGCCCGGAAGTTCGAAGAAGCCGGTGCTGACGCCTTGGAGCTGAATATCTTCATCCTTCCCAGCGACCCCAACCACAGTGGAAAAGACAACGAAAAGGTATATTTTGACATCGCCCAGAAAGTAAAAAAGGAAGTAAGCATCCCGGTTGCGTTAAAAGTAAGTTATTATTTTTCAGGACTGTCAAAAACATTAAAAGAGCTTTCATGGACTGGCATCGACGGGTTGGTATTATTCAATCGGTTTTTCTCTCCGGATATAGACATAGAGAAGATGAAAGTTACCTCTTCCTTTGTTTTCAGCACGCCGGAAGAAATTGCCATTTCGCTCAGATGGGTAGCCATGATGTCGGGAGTTGTCCATTGCGACCTGGCCGCTTCCACAGGCATCCATGACGGAAAAGGCGCCATCAAACAACTGCTGGCAGGAGCCAACGCAGTTCAGATTGCTTCAGTATTATATCAACAGGGACAGGATAAAATTAAAGAAATGCTAGATGAAATACAGGACTGGATGAATCGTCACCATTACGAAACCATTGAGGATTTCAGAGGAATGATGAGCCAGTCGGAAGTTGAAAATCCTGCTGCCTTTGAACGGGTTCAGTTTATGAAACATTTTTCAGGTATAGAATAAATGCTCAAAAACGTATGATTGATGACGCAGACAAGCATGTTTGCGTCTTTTTTTTATGAAAGCCAATCGAAAAATATGGATTGCCCTGCCGGCCAAAGATGAAGCAGCATGGTTACCGAAAACACTAAATGCGATCCGGAGTCAAAGCTATTCGCATTATCATTTGATTATTTGTGTCAACCAGGAAGATCATTACCACAAGTCTGAAAACAACCGCCTACGCGAGATCTACCACAACAATCAAAAAACGCTGCAATGGCTGCACAATATGCCGCATGATAGGATGACGGTGCTGGACTGCAGCAGCCCGGGCTCTGGCTGGCCGCAAGGCAAAGGGAGTGTTGGATTAGCCAGAAAAATTCTTATGGACACTATCGCTGCTAAAGGTCAAAATAAAGACATCATTTTAAGTATGGATGCTGACACCACTTTTGATACCGGTTATTTTGCCTCTGTCAACCATATCTTTTCAGAAAATACGGAAATTGCCGCTCTTTCCAACCCCTATTATCACAAGCTTACCGGCGATAACAGCAAAGACAAAACCATCTTACGCTATGAGCTTTATATGCGAAATTATAAAATCAACTTACACCGCATCCAATCACCCTATCGTTTTACAGCTTTAGGTTCTGCTATGGCCACAACTATAGAGCAATATCAAAAAATCGGTGGTATGACAGCCAAAAAAAGCGGGGAGGATTTTTACTTTCTGCAAAAAATGGTAAAGTCAGGACCTTTATACCTCTTTAACCACAGCCTGGTATATCCTGCAGCACGTTATTCGAGCCGCGTGTTTTTTGGCACAGGCCCCGCCATGATCAAAGGAAACAGCGGGATATGGGACTCTTATCCGATTTACCATGCCGACTTATTCGACCAGATACGAACAACACAGCAATCGTATGCCCAACTTTTTCATAAAGACATCAATACTCCAGTAGATAAAATAATAACAAACAACCAAGAATTGTGGCAAAAACTACGATCGAACACCAGCTCAGAAAAACAATTTATCAAAGCCTGCCACCAGCGTATCGACGGATTAAGGATCCTTCAGTTTTTAAAATCAGAGCATCAAAACAACAAGCCTGAGACGCAAACGATGCTTAAGAATATGGAAAAAAACCACATTCACTGTCCGGAGGATATCCACACAAAACTAAATGAACATTCCCGTTTTCAGGACGTTCCTGTTAAACTACTTCAAACACTCAGAAACATACTTTTTGAACACGAGCACAATCTGGACCAACAAAAACCTATTACAACACTATGATTGCGATCATCGGACCAACAGCCACCGGAAAAACAAATCTCGCTGCAGCCTATGCCGCAAAACACAACTGCGAAATCATCAGCGCCGACTCCAGGCAAGTGTATCAAGGCCTGGATATTGGCAGCGGGAAGGATTTAAATGAATATGTAGTGCGTGGGAAAACTGTGCCTTATCATCTAATTGATATTGTTAAGCCAGGAGATGAATATAACCTGTTTCGATATCAAAATGATTTTTTAAATGCCTATGCCCAAATAGTCAGAAAAAATAAGACTCCGCTACTTTGTGGCGGTACTGGTTTATACATCGATGCTGTATTAAAAGGCTACCGGCTACTTGAAGTTCCTGAAAACAAAGAATTACGAAAAAATCTCATTCACAAACCCACTGAAGAAAAAAGAAAAATATTAAAACAATACAAAACCCCGCACAATACAACCGACACAAATGATCCCGAGCGGCTGACCCGGGCAATCGAGATACAGGATTATTACGCCAATCATAAGGAAGAAATTCATGATTATCCAAAGCTGAATCCGGTTATTTTTGGTATATATTATGAACGCCAACAGATACGCGAACGCATTAGCGAACGATTATATCAACGATTTGAAAATGGCATGATCGAAGAAGTAAAATCACTGCTAGACAGAGGGATAAAAGCTGACACGCTAAAGTTTTTCGGACTTGAATACCGCTTTGTGACCCAGTATGTTTTGGGTGAAATTCCATACAAACTGATGTTCAGCAAACTCAAAACTGCCATTCATCAATTTGCCAAAAGACAAATGACCTGGTTTCGCAAAATGGAAAGACAGGGTACGCACATTCATTGGTTGGATGGCAATTTATCATTAAAAGATAAAGTCGGTATAATCGAAACATTTACACCAAAACCTTAAGCGCAAAAAGTTATAATGAACTATCGAAAGAGCCTGTACCAAATGCGCTGGAAAAAGTTACGTTGATTCGGCGGGATAAAGCGTTTGCGGGCAGCTTTTCGTTGCATTTTTGTTTTCATCACAACCCTACGCTTTTTATTATATTGCTTAATCGCCGGATCAGTAGATTGTCCACGATAACTACCTATCCCTCCTTTTCCGGAACCAAAAAGCATGTTGAAATTGTAACTTAATCCCATGCTCGTGTACCCAAAGCCCTCTACACCCGAATGGTCGTGCTCAAAACCATCCAAAAGATCGGTATTGATGCCATGAATACCCGTTTCAAAAGTCAAGGTCCAATCTGAGTTAAGCTGATAATCAAAGCCCAACCCAAAGGGAATGGTGGTCTCTGTTTTCATGGGTGGTTGATCATCAAACCACCGCGTACCATAGTAGCCTACGCTTCTTAACTCCTGATCCGTTTGCAAATCATAAACCTTTGTTCGAAAGTCCGTTAATCCAATTCCCACAAAACCATACAGCCTCCATTCCCGGGAATTTTCATAGCCCCAAATCAAATTACTGAAATTATACTCAAGCCCAAGATAATATTCTGTAAGTCGGTTTTCAAAATAGCGCTGAAAAGTAGCGGAGTGACTTTTTACCTTTCCATGCATAAGAGAAGCACGGAATGTCCAGTCAGCAGATAAGTCTTTTTTTATCAATAACGCATATGCCAGCGCACGGTCTTCATAAAAAAACTTTGAAAACGGGGTATTTGTAAACACCCTGTTTTGCTGGTCGGTAAGGTCGCCATAGAAGGAAGTCATACCCAGATTTGCATTTACTGTCCAGCCGGATGCAAATTGTCGGGAATTGACAATTTGGGCATGCAAAGGATTATTTTTGGCCGGCAGTATACCCATCCAAAAGAAAAGAATGAGGATGATTTTGATTATAGCTTTTCGATTATGCATTGATACAAAAATAGGAACAAATAAAACAACTACCATTAATTTTATAAAAATAATGGGTGAGGCTGGTCTAAAAAGCCTTAAAGCTGCTGATTTTTATCGTTTTACCCCTAACCCCTAAAGAGGGACCGCTAAAAATCAGCAGTTTGAAAAAGTCCCCTTCAAGGGATTTAGGGGTCTTAAGCCTTTTTAGACTGCACTCACGGGTATATAAATCTAATGGGGTTTCAACAACATTTTGCCTGCAGATGTTCAATTTGATAAGCCGAACCACAACAAAAGCATTGATAACAAGGGAATGATTATAATGAATTTAAAACCGTATGTGGTTGGTACTATTCAAATCAAAGCTTTAAAGCAGCAAAAGCAAATCACAGGGACAGGGGAATAATTGTTTCAAATTAGTATCTTTGCTGCAAGAGATAAAAACCCTGAAATGGAAAGATTCAGAAAAAACATACCCCGGTGGATTATCTTTGCTATCGATTTATTGATCGTTGCTTTTGGTGTTCTGCTTGCCTTTATGATTCGTTTTGACTTTGGGATACCGGAAGATAATGAAAGACCTTTACTGTTGTTAATTGCCATAGCTGTTGTAATAAGGAGCATCTATTTTTTGGCTTTCGGGATACACTCTGGAATTGTAAGATATACAAGCACGCATGATGTAGTAAAAATATTTTTTGCCATTATAGCCGGAACGATTACGCTGTTAATCATCAACTTTATAACACTATTCTCACAGGAGTTTTTTCTGTTTCCCAATTCAATCATCGCTATGGAATTTTTTGTAACCTTAGTGGGGATTGTTTCCTACAGGATACTGGTAAAAATTGCTTTCATGGAAATGGAGAATCCTAAAGGCCCGCGACGAAAAGTGATTATTTACGGTGCCGGCAATAATGGCATGATCACCAAAAGAACCATAGACCGCGATGCCGGGAGCAAGTACCAGGTTTTAGCCATGATTGATGACAATGCTGACAAAACCGGAAAAAAACTCGAAGGTGTTCCCATCTATTCTTCCGCTCGTTTATATCATCTCTTAATAAATCATGATATTGCTCATTTGATTTTGTCTGTTTCTGACATTGAACCCGAAAAGAAGCAACAATTTGTTGACTGGTGTCTGGAAACAAAAACCAAGGTACTAACTGTTCCACCGGCCAGCAAATGGATCAACGGAGAGCTCAGCTTTAAGCAAATTAAAAAAATCAATATAGAAGATTTGCTTGAACGGGATATTATTCGCCTGGACGAGGATAACATCAAACAGGAACTAACAGGGCAAAAAGTGCTTGTAACAGGAGCTGCAGGCTCCATTGGTAGCGAAATAGTCCGACAATTGTGTCAATACAAAATCTCCGAATTAATCCTTATTGACAATGCCGAGACCCCTCTGCATCATCTAAGTCTGGAATTAAATGAAATTGCTGCTGACATTGATTACCGGGTAATCCTGGCCGATATCCGCTATAAAGCACAAATGGAAACCATATTTTCCACATATCAA
>JBNJHE010000108.1:0-8259 GCA_051748205.1 Bacteroidota bacterium
TCTTCAAAAAGTAAGACCATTCGTCCCAGGCTCCAAGAAATATATAGACAAGATTATCATGGTTTCTTGGGAAAAGTAGTTCTTGTGCGGCCGCCCAACCTTGAGTTCCTCCAAGCGCTGCGGCAACTACGGCCCGGATGCGCCAAATAGTGTAACTTCTTTGCCACGAGAAAATTCACGCCATCCAAGTCGTGGGGCTTCGTTTCGGGACTCTCTTTTTCGCCGTTCGAATGCATGGAGTTCAACTGCTGGAAGTCCTCATTAGACAGTGGCTTGCAGATATTGTCCCCCGCCTTCCAGACCAGCTCGCCTCTGGTATAGTCCGGTATCTTGTTGGCAAAACTCCTGTCTCGGAAGTAAATCGCGTATTTGAGAACTTCATCGACCTTCATAGCAAAGACTACACGATTCCCTTTGGCTTTCGGGCTGAGCACGACAATCCAATTCCCACTTCAGCAGTCCGCCGGATGGCTGGCTTGCAGTTGGCAAGTGTACAGTAACCCAAGAAGGGATTGGGAGAGAATCCGGAGTCGTGTGAAACGATATAGGAAAAGAGTTTCATCGATGGCATCTCCTTTTGTTGTTAACATTAAAAATTTTATCTACAGTCCCATGTTCAAAAATAAAGGATGATGTGCAAAATATCGTTGAACTTAGCCTCAGAAATTGATTTCAGAATATTATCTTCATACATTGTTTTTACCCACCTCAATCATCATTCCCAAGACGGGAAAATGAATGAATCGATTTTTGATGAATTTCTCAGTTGCGTTTTGAATTGCTTCTCCATATGACCATAATTGTCCTCCGTAAGAAGCGGCTTTACCGGCGGCCTGATCTCTTTTCCCATAAAAACTTTTATGATCAATCACAACAAATCCATTTGATGTTTCAACCGCAAGGTCGACAAATCCTTTAATGATTGTGCCTTCCGCAGTTTTTAAAGCCATAGGCCATTCTCTATGCCATGTGGCTTCAGGCCATTTTGCATTGATCCAGGCATACAATCGATCGCTTGCCGTTACAATCGATTCAGGGTCAATGTTTGGAAGAACAGACCACCTATGTAAAACCTCTTTCGCCATAGACAGCCTTTGCTGTTTTTCCTTTCTGATATCACAGTCTGCTGCAAAAAAGGTGTGCAACGCCTCGCCAAAAGATTCGTTATCAGGTTGACCTGCCACATTTAAACGATCACCCAGAGTTTCTGTCTCTTTCGCGATAAAATCCATTTGAATGGTCGAAGCGGGAATAATGGCAGGCGGATAATCTTTTTCCCCGCTGGACGCGTACCCCGTTCCGGGATAAATATCCAAAGAAATCGGATCTTGAGGTTCAGCAAATCTTGATACCACATTCACGATCCTGTCTGCCCAAACTGCCTTGTCTTTGTCTGGTTCCGCCAACAGGTGTTTATTTTCTTTATCTGCAAGCAACCGCAAAATGCCTTTATTAATAAAACCTTTCCTCCCGGCAAGGATGACTTTGTCTCGGGCTCGGGTCCAGCCCACATACAATAATCGCATCTCCTGTCTTATCTCGCGTTCTTCAGCCTCAATTGTGGCTGGATGCTTTTCTAAACGGTCGTGAAAAGGAGCCCCTTTCCCTAATTTACCATATGGATAAGGCCAATAGCGAACCCATCGATCAGCCAACGGATCATTCAAGTCAAAAGGACTGTTTGAGATAACATTTACATCAGTTGCTTTTCCGGGATATACTTTATTCAACTGGAATAAGACGGTAACAGGCCATTCAAGGCCTTTTCCCCTATGCCAGGTCAAAACACTTACCGTATCATGACTTTTGACCACTGCCTGAGTATCCTTTTTGTCACTTTCCAGACTGTATAAATATGCAATAAACCCGGCTGAACTTGAACCCCTGCCTTCCGTTCGACATTCATCAATATATTGGCAGCAGTGGTTCCGCAGCGCATCCAGGTTGGCCAGCCTTGATGATGAGTTACCCCATTGCAAACAGAGAGACCTGACATCGGCGGAAATAATAACGCGGTCCAACAGTTCAAGCGGACCGCAAAACTGGATATCTTCCCTAATGTCTTTCAGAACAGAAAAAAGCTTTAAATCAAAACCTTCGGCCCGGTTTTTTGATAGTGCTGTTGACAGCCATTCGTTATGCTTCTCCGGTTTATCTATAAGCCGGGCAATTTCAGCTTTAGCAAGAGAATCTCCTGGATCCAGCAACAAACGCATGGCGGCCAGAACAAGTATTGACTCAGGGCATGACAGCAACCCGCTTCGAGGCAGCACCGCTTTAATTCCCTGCAGTTCTAATGCCTCAGCGACCTCGTTACATGCATCATTATTCCTGCATAATACTGCGACATCGCCGCCCTTGACCTTTCGTTTGTCTTTTGTTTGAGGATCACGGATAAAACTTTTTTCATCGGCTAAAAACTCCTTTACCGCACTCGCCAATGCCTTTGCATCATCTGATTTTTTGCCGCTGTCCAGCTGCCAATACTCATAAACAGAACCAAGCCCGATAGGCTCTTCCTCAAAAGCAGGTTCCAATCGGACTCTATCTTCCGGATATCCTTGAACAGCAAATGCATTTGCAAATATGTCCGACGTTGACCGTACCAACTCTGGGCGGCTTCGCCAGGATTTGCTCAAAGTTCTTGGTTCGTTTCCTTTTAAAATTTCAGTGATTGCTGAATCCATTAAACTCGGATCAGCATCCCGAAAACCGTAAATGGCCTGTTTTTGATCTCCCACCCAGACCGATTGGTCGGCAAGTTTTGCCAATTTAAGAAAGATTGCTATTTGTATTGGGCTTGTATCCTGGAATTCATCCACGAGTATCAGGTCCAGACGGGATTGCAGTTGTTGCCTGACTTCATTCATTTCTAAAAGATCCAGGGTCAACACTTCCTGATCGATAAAGTCTACTACGCCCCATTCTTTTTTAAAGGCCTGGTATGCATGCAGCACATTTTCTGATAGGGAAAAAACCAGATTGATTAACCTTGATATGTCTTCGAGCAGTCCAGGGTGTTCATCCTGTTGAGCTGCAGCCTGGCGTAGCGGCTCGGCAACTGGAATCGACTTTTTCGCAACATCAAGTCTGGAAAGCTTCACCCAGGAAGCCCAGGATATATATCCATGGTCCTTGAACCGTTTTGCAATGGTATCTACAGTGTGCAAACAAGATGCTGTTTTTTTGGTTTTATCAAAATCAGTGTCGATCTCGTCTAAGAAAGCCCGAATTGCTCTATCAACTTCTCTGTCTACAGCCTCTCCGTCTGACTGGAGATTCCCAAGAAGACTTTTGAAGCTGTCAATGCTTGCTTTGGCACTTTTTTGAAGGGCTTTGCCGTCTAAGCCATTTATACGGGCTTTGCTGACGATTCTGCTTACAACATTTCTGATATCCAGATGCTCAAATTTTTGCTGCAGATATACGATCTCTTTATTGTCCGAGGCTTTAATAACGCTTGAGAGGGATTCGTTGATAGCCTCTTTGGTTGAGTTTTCATCCAACACTTTCTGAAAAGGGGAGATCCCCAGTTCAAAGGCAAAATCAGAAAGAAGCTGTCCGCAAACACTGTTTACGGTACCTATTCTGGAGGCCGACAACTGTTGAGCTTGAGAATGAAGGCTCCCGGCTAACAGCCTTGTCCGTACCCTTTCTTGAAGCTCAGCTGCAGCCTTTTTAGTAAAAGTGGTTGCCAGGATTGCATCAGGACGTACTCTTCCCTCCCGAACCTCTTTTTCGAGCAATTCTGCCAAAGTGTAGGTTTTTCCGCTTCCGGCGCTGGCTGATATGATCTTTATATTCATATTGAATCACCTGCAAATTTATTACCGCAAAGAACTTCGTAGTCACAAAACCGGCAGGGCGGTTCCAGAATCAATCTGCCTTTTTCCAGCCTGCTCTCCATCTCCTCTTCTTTCCCAGGACATTCGATTTTGCCCTTTTTAAGTAATCCCCAGTTGTTTTCAAACGATTTTTCTATTGCCGTCCAAATTATATCAATTTCAGGAGAACCCACTACATCAGCATGGTTAAAATGAACTGAATCTGTTGTTATAAGACTTTGGTCTTGAAGAATATAATATGCAAGTTCAGGGTATATGTCTTTTTGGGGTTTAAGCATCTTTGCATAGGCTGCAAGCTGTAAAGCAGTTCCTTTGGCCAGTTTTTCCCTGAATCCTTTTGCCCAACTTTTTTTCAAATCAATAACCGTGAAGGGATCATCAACCACAATGTCTGCCCGCCCTGTAAATTTCTGTCCGTTAAAACATTCTGTTTCAAGTTCTTTTTCAATTTCAATTTTTTTACAACCAGCTTCGTGGAAAAATTGTAACAGGCTTTTTGTCGCCATAACAAGAGTGTTTTTTGCCATTTCCCTGTCCACATCGCGGCCTTTTTGGAAAAATTCCGCCACCATGACCGGTCCTCTTTTATAAAAAAGTTCTTCTGAAAGTTTTGCTCCCTGATCAGGTAAAGGCAGAGGGTCTTGCAAGAGAACCTCTTCAATAATTTCATGGGCCATTTTACCCAAAATCTTATCAAGGTCCGGCAATGTACCAACTGTATTGTCCTGAATTTTTGCAACATACTGCAATACCCACTTAAAAGGACACCCCAAAAAAGTCTCCACGCTTGATGGGGATTCATATTCTCGAGGCACTATAGAGTCAGGAGTTACGATCCATTCATTTTCAGGTACAGGTAATGTTTTCAGTTCCGGGGTGTATTTTTCTGGCATTACATCAGTCTTTGGAACTTCTGTAATCAGTTTTTCTGCTTCATTCTTGGAAGCTGCCAACAACTCATCCCATAAAGGATGGGGGTGGAGTTCTTCTCCCAGATCGTCTACTTTGGGGCATACAAGAATGAGTCGTTCAGAAGTCAGCAATAGGGGCCTTTGCCATTTGTTTGCGTCAAGCATCGCCTGTTCGCCTGGATCAGACAGGGCGATCCCTTCAGCTTGTAAAGCTTTGTGCTCATGCTCATAAAAGTAAGTCTTTCCGATGGAAGGAGCATCACCACGGGAAAAAGACCACCATATTGTTATTTTGGCTTCGTCGATTAAAGCTCCCGGAGAGGCAACAGATCCGATACCAGTCTGGGAGGGATAGGAACTTGCATTGTTGTTGATCGTTGCTTCCTCTAAAAGTTTTCGCAAAACCGGCTCGCTGATTTCAGACAGCTGCATGGCATCTATCATGGCCAAAAGAATTTGAGATTGAGCGATCGCATCCATTGCCAGTGGGTCGTCCCTGAATCGACCTCTCAGCCAGGCGGTAAGCATTTCAACTCGGTTTTCAATGGCCTGAACCGGATAAGAACCATCCCTGGCGTCAGGGTGAAACAATATATCCAGACGGGTTTGAACTTTTCCTCTTTGTTCGTCATCAGAAATATTGGCCAGTCCCTTTGCAATGGATTCTTCCCAGTCAGGACTGCCGACCGCAGGCCATGAATCCAATGCTTTAACCAATAGGTTGCCAATGCTTTTCGGCACGGGGCTAGCTGACAGAGAAAGTAATTCCATGGCTCTTGAAGGGTCAGGCGGATTCCAGCCCATGGCCAATACCAAGGGAAGAAGCTCCAGGAAAGAGTGGTTATACCTTGATGAATCAGTTCCCAGGGTGGGCAGTCCGTGTTGTCTCAGTGCGTTATCCAAAACAGCATCTCCGCCTATAATCACAACGTCATCCAGCCCTTGCTCCCTATTTAACGCAGCTAACCATGCTGCAATATCTTGAGCCGCCTGAAGTTTTCCTTCCGGCCTTACAAGTTGAAGGCTGCCGTCAAAAACAGGAGAAAAATGTTTTCCTTTGGAGTGGTCAAGATCTCCAGTGGCTGGTATTGGAGCAATATCGTGATGGGAAATGCTTCCGGACTTGTCTGTGATTTGATCGAAGATCTTTTTCCAGAGAGGAGGGGGAGAGTCACAAGATTCATAAACAGTTATTTCGGGCAGATCTCCATAAAATTCATCTAATTTTTCGGAAACGGCAATCAATCTGTCAGGGATGCCTGATTCCGTTCTCTTTGAAATGCTTGCCAGGTCTGTCAAACGGTCTGTTAACGGCTGATGTTGCCAACCATGCATCAGTAAATAATCTCGCATCTCGAGAAGTTGCTTGGCAACTCCCAAGGGGTCTTCTTTAAAAGACTTTGCCCAAAAAACCCCTCTATTTCTATCTAATTCGGGAACGATTCGCGCTGCTCTGATCGAATCCGGTATTATCGGCCTTTTCAAGCCTAAAAGTGTTTCTAAAATATCAAGCAGGCCAAGAGGACCAACCCACCCAACACCAAAAGTGCCAGTTTTTTTTGAACTCCAGTCCGGCCATATTCGTCCATCAAACGCTCTATCAAAGTATATTTTCATAGTAACCAAGTTGACCCCTTTTTGTTGGGTATGTTCAATCAGGATGTCTATTGCTTTCTAATTGAGAATTTATCAGACTTTTTCGTCTTTCAATAAATTCTAAAAAATTATCTGATTTCCACAGGGTTTCATCCTCAGGTATTACATGCCGTTTAAGATAAAAACTTTTATCTTTTATATAATTACTAATCCAATCATATAGCTCCTTATCGCTTTTAATTCCTCGATTTGTTCCATAATCCAAAAGCTGAAAGTTGGCTATAGAATTAATTTTTTCCCAGACTATGCCCTTCATTTCTAAAATATGACGCGGATGTATATGATCTTCATCTTGTAATCTGACAACCCTTTGTTTTTCGTATATTAAATAGTATATGATCGTTTTCCCCCTTTCTGACCAGCCAGGCTTTTTGTTTTTGTTGAAACACTCAAGGCAAAAAACAAGGGTTTGTTTGGAAGGTTTAGGTTTTATAATTTTCTTTTATGCTGGCATAAAATGTATTGGCTTACAATACCAAAAACTATCAGGTTTTAAGCACAGTCATTATAAACCTGTTTCTGGTATAGATTGACAATCACAAGAAAAATTTAAAAATAACTGTTTAAACCGGCTCAATATTTTCCCTTCTTTTTATTACTTTTATCCATTATCACATTCGCTTGAGCATCATATGTATAATACTATAATGATTTCATTCCATAATACGGAATGAGAATTTGTTTTCTGGAGAGGACTGAGTTTTAGTCTATATTTATTAGGGGATAATATGCCGAAAAAACGTGATGCTGATAAAACCCATGCACAAGAGGTTATAACACTTTTCTCAAAGCTTCTTTTTTCAGGTCGAAAATATTCTTTGACAGAGCTCGGCAATCTGCTGAACTGCTCCAAACAGACAGTTTTAAGATTAGTGGACCACATTAACAGCACCGACACAATCATTATATAGGAAGAGCTCATCAGAAACCGTTAATATTTCAGCATAAAAAACCTGCCAGGACGTATGCCGTTGCTGAGTTTGACCTAAACTGAATACAAAACCCTTCAGATGTGCAAGGCGTTCACTGA
Organism: Bacteroidota bacterium; assembly: GCA_051748205.1. Taxonomy (GTDB): domain Bacteria; phylum Bacteroidota; class Bacteroidia; order Bacteroidales; family PWNQ01; genus PWNQ01. The sequence continues at coordinate 7,443 of JBNJHE010000108.1, forward strand.
AAACCTTTTGTGGAAGATACGAAAATAATTTTTGAGCAGGTGGCAAAATTCGGAGAGTATGATGTTCTATATCAAAAGTGGTTTTGGGATGGAATAACTGCTGAAAGTATTATATTTGCAAATGAAGATATTGAGGGAATTGAGGAACAAGATATTATAAAAGATGTGGAGTCATCACCTTTAGTAAATAAAGGCTCAGAAGCTACATTTAAACGATCTGACTCAGGGTATACATTTGTTAATTTTAACTTTGAAATTGATTAAACTTATTCCATCTGACTTAAAATACCGTCATGAATTAAAAAAATTATAAGAAAATTAATTTTCTTATAAAAAGCTTACAGACTTTCTGAATTATTCAATTAAATACAATTATTCCTGACCAAAAATGTCATACAAATTTGCTATTATCTTAAAATCAGTGATATGGAAATATTTGAAAAAAGAAATCAAAAGTTTAAGGCAAAATTCCAGTTTCTTATAAGAGATACAATTAAAATAACAGCTATACACTGAAGTATCTCAAAACCAGATTATTGCTTTTTTTTATACTAACAAAAAAAAAGACTTTCAGGCGGAAGAGGCCATACAATAAATGTCAGTATTTAAGAAAATATTCCTTATTTTTATCAGGAGAAATGGGTAAATCTTCTTCAGGATTTTGTTGAACTTAAAATTAAAGATTTTTAAATGAGAATATTCTATATGCGTATCTGGTTTTCTGCAGTAGTTCTGAAGGATGTGAAGTTTTGTTTATGGCAAAATTAAAATTTTTTTATGCTGCTGCATTAATTAAAATTAAGTATAGGTGTTTCCG
>JBNJHE010000109.1:0-8242 GCA_051748205.1 Bacteroidota bacterium
AGGGTTTTGCTATCCCGCTCATTGAACTTTTTAAACAATATTAAACCCATTGGGCTTTCAAAGCTACATTTCCCTTCCAGGCTTTCGCCCGGTGATAAGTTAAGGCTGTGTTTGTATTCTGGGTCTTCATAATGTTGACAATTCACACATTGATCATTATACCAGCGTACATCATACCACTCAATGGTCAGGGTTTGTTCCGTGGTATTCACCACTTTCAACAAAGTCATTTCCTGATTGATTCCTTCCGAAGGATCAACCCAGTCTTTATCCATCTGATAAATCATGACCCCGTTTTTCTCCTGATGCAACGTCCACTCAGTTTCCTGTCCAAAGGAAAGAACTGGAACAAGCAGGGCAAATAGCATTACTAATTTTTTCATCTGTTTATAATTTTGATTTTAATGGTCAGATGGAGCTCGCCATGACACAGCATTTTTTAACTATACACTTTTTATTTTTTTTTAATCATGCGTGTGTGTGTTAAAGTTTTTGTCATGGCTCGGTTCATCTGTTTATAATTTTGATTTTAATATATTGTTGACACCCTAAATCTATCAAAGGTTGCCTTATGATAAAACAAGCGTATAAAGGTAAAGAAAATATGCAACGACTTTTCAATATGCATTATTCATAAAATAAATTTATATTTATTTATTTATCAGGCAATAACATATAATTACTGATAACACTACATTTTTTTGAATTATCTATTCATAATTAAATTAAACAAGTCCCCGTAATTTATTCGTGGAAACTCGCCATGATTCGCCTAAGGCGGAACACGGCTCACTTCACTCCAAAGTAGCACAAAACAGACCACAACAACCAGGATTGCTGCTTTAGTGCTCTGCATTAGGACAATACAGATTTTAATGCCGGCCAGATTTTTTTATACTATTCGCCCTCAGAAACGATCAATTTTTTTACTTTCGCAGGCAAAAAGTGCAACAATACAAGAATATATTTATCGATTTAGACCGCACATTGTGGGATTTTGAAACCAATGCCCGGGATACGCTCAAAGATATTTTTGATATGCATGAGTTATCCAGAGAGAAAGGTGTATCTTTTGACAAATTTCTACAAACCTATCAGTCGGTCAATCATCAATTATGGGAGATTTATCGTCAGGGCAAGATCATCAAATCATACTTAAGCGTCGAGAGATTCCGCAAGACATTGGATTTATTAGGCCTGGATGAAGGAAAAGCATCGCAAATAGCAAGTGCATATCTGGAATGGAGTCCACAGAAAACAAAACTTTTTCCGGGAGTAATTGAAACTCTGGATTATTTAAAACCGGCATACAGTATGTATATTGTAACGAATGGCTTTAATGAAGTTCAATTCAAGAAAATCGCCAACAGCGGTTTGTCATCCTACTTCACAAAAGTCATTACCAGTGATAATGCAGGACACAAAAAGCCGGACCTTGATTTTTTCCATTATGCATTTCATGAAACCGGTGTTCAGGCAGCAGAAACACTGATGATCGGCGATGATTATGAAGTGGATATTGAGGGGGCACAACGGGCAGGCATGGATCAGGTATTTGTCAACTATGAAAAAAGAGAAATAGCAGGCACTGCTCCAACACACGAGGTTCAACACTTTAGTGAGCTTCAAAAAATTCTTTAGTCCTTTAAAAGCACCGCGAGGATTGTTTTTCCTGCTCTAACGTTTTGGCCAATCTTCACATTAACTGTAGCATAAGCGGGCAAAAAATGATCAACACGAGAGCCAAATTTAATAAATCCCAGCGGTTCGCCGGCATAGACCTGTTGATTTTTCCGGGCATAATTCACTATTCGCCTGGCCATGATTCCGGCAATTTGCCGAATCCAGATAACATCGCCCTGATCGGATATCATTCGCACTGTATTTCGTTCATTTAAATCAGAAGATTTGGGATGATATGCCGGCAAAAATTTCCCCTTTTCATAGCTTACTGATTCTATCCTTCCGGGCACAGGGAAGCGATTGAGGTGTGTATTAAAGGGGGACATAAAAACAGACACCTGCCATGCTTTCCCTCCGGGGAAATGCTCCATATCGATCTGCTCGACAGCCACAACTTTTCCATCAGCAGAGCTAAGCACGTCACCTGGCTGAGCCTTGACGACTAAGCGGGGCACTCGGAAAAAGAAAACAACCCAAAGCATCAGCAATCCAAAAACAATGGTTAAAAACACTGAAAGCCAAACTGCAGACAACAACACCCAGGCAGCATAGATAGCAGCAAAGCCAAACATGACAGCGATAAAAACAGAAGTTGTCCCTTCTTTATGAATAATAAAACGGGTCATTATTTTTAATGATTAGATAAAGGACAAAAGTAATACATAAAACCACGCCAGGGGTGCTGAAATTAAAACACTGTCCAGGCGGTCTAAAGCTCCTCCATGCCCCGGAAGAAAATTTCCGGAATCTTTTACCTGCGCTCTTCGCTTTAACCACGACTCCAGATAATCCCCTCCAACGGCACCTATTGAAACAATAGCAGCGTAAATGAGCCAGGCTGCTATTGACAAATCATCAAAAAATACGGCAAAAACAATCCCTGCACCGAGAGCAAAGATAAAGCCCCCAATGGTCCCTTCCCATGTCTTTTTAGGCGATACCTGAGGAAAAATTTTATGTTTACCCATCACCATACCACTCAGGTATGCAAAGGTGTCATTGACCCAGACAATAATTAAAAGCGCTAAAAACAAATAGTTTGAGAAATGATAATCGCTAAGTGGGTGAAATAGCAAAAATACCATTGCCGCAAAGCCCACTCCCGGATATACTATGGCATTAAATAAGGACAACGTATATCGAAAACCCCTTCCCTTGTGTTGAAAATCTTTGATCAGACTCAAAATCAAAGAAGCAAAAGGAAGCACAATCCACCAACCAGAAAGCTCATCAAAAAGGATCAATGACAAAATGACAAAAAATCCGATAAGAACGACTATTTCAAGCCCGACCCAGCCTTTCATTTTTCTGAGTTTCCAGGCTTCATAAGTTGAGCCAGCAAGGAACAGTGAAAATAACACCACAAAAAGGTAAAAATGCCAAACAACTGCTGTTAAAACAGCTGCTACATAGAGTGTTCCATAAACAAAACGAGTCCAAAAATTATTCACGGTGATGACTATTTGAGATAATATGCTTTGCTTTCACAACATCCTTTGCCTGCACATAAAGCTCGATTTCGCCAAACAAATACGCAGAATCTTGTTTATTCAGACTTGTACATTCGATGCCCTCATCAATGAGTTTCGACTTAACTAATTCAGCATCAAACAATACAGCTGTCGAATAAATCTTTTTCCATTGTTCTGTATCCATATTCTTTTGGTTCGTTGTAAGCATAGCCAATATTTCAACTACCGTAAAGACATTCAGCACAATTGGCAGGGAGTGAAAAATTAAGCTTCTGATTTATGATTATCCGAATCCTTTGCCTTATTACTTTTCTTATCCTGATGCTTCAAATCATTAGCATCCGGCTCAGATTTTGGGTTTTCATCCTGATGCTTTTGCTTTTGTTTCTGAGCAGAACCGTCATTCTGCTTCTTCTCGTGCTGTTGCTCCGACTTTTTGGCATTATCATCCGATTTTTCATCATCGCCATTTGAAAGATTTGCTTTACTCACAGCATCCAAAATATCTTTATCTTCCTCCTGGTCGCTCCACTCGCGTTTACCAAAAATACGTTCCAGGTCATCGCGGAAGATAACCTCTTTATTCAAGAGTGTTTTGGCAAGCTCAATCAGCTGATCTTTGTGTTTAAGCAAGATTTCCTTGGCATTTTTATATGCTTTTTCAATCAGGCTGCTAATTTCTTCATCAATAACCTGCGCAGTTTTTTCGCTAAAAGGCTTGGTAAAGGAATACTCGCTTCTTCCTGTAGAGTCGTAATAGCTAACATTTCCAATACGCTTATTCAATCCAAAATAGGACACCATGGCATAGGCCTGCTTTGTAACTTTCTCCAGGTCGTTAAGCGCGCCAGTAGACACTTTACTAAAAATAATTTCTTCAGCAGCTCGGCCTCCGAGGGCAGCAGTAATTTCATCAAACATCTGATCATAGGTCGTGATTTGCCGTTCTTCGGGCAGGTACCATGCCGCTCCCAGAGCTTTTCCACGGGGCACAATAGTAACCTTGACCAGTGGATGCGCATAGCGCAACATCCAGCTCACCGCCGCATGGCCGGACTCATGAAAAGCAATAACTTCTTTTTCCTGTTTGGAAATAATTTTATTTCTTTTTTCCAGACCACCGATTATTCGATCGATAGCATCCATAAAATCCTGCCGGGAGATTTTGTCATGATTGTTCCTCGCTCCGATTAATGCAGCTTCATTACAAGCGTTGGCAATATCGGCCCCACTAAACCCGGGGGTTTGTTTAGCCAAAAGGCCAAGGTCGATATGCTCTTCCAGCTTCAGTTCTTTGGTATGAACAGCAAATATCTGAGCTCGTTCTTTAAGGTCAGGCAGTTCCACTTGTATCTGACGGTCGAAGCGTCCGGCTCTTAACAGGGCCTTATCAAGCATGTCAGCTCTGTTGGTAGCAGCCAGAATAATAACACCGGCATTAGAGGAGAAGCCATCCATTTCAGTCAACAGTTGGTTTAAGGTGTTCTCCCGTTCGTCATTTGAGCCGGTCATAGGATTCTTTCCTCTGGCCCGGCCAATGGCATCAATTTCATCAATAAAGATAATGCAAGGCGCTTTTTCTTTGGCTTGTTTAAAAAGATCGCGAACCCTTGAGGCTCCGACCCCAACAAACATCTCCACAAAATCGGACCCGGACATGGAGAAAAAAGGCACCTGCGCTTCTCCAGCTACCGCTTTAGCCAAAAGTGTCTTCCCGGTACCGGGAGGACCGACAAGCAAAGCACCTTTAGGAATTTTCCCTCCTAAATTAGTAAAACGATCCGGTTCTTTAAGGAAGTCGACAATCTCCATTACTTCAATTTTTGCTTCTTCCAAACCGGCAACGTCCTTGAAATTCACGCTTACACTGGTATTTTTATCAAAAAGCTGTGCTTTGGATTTGCCGATATTAAACATCTGGCCACCGCCACCACCGCCACGGCTCATCATCCTCATTAAAAAGAACCACAAACCCACCAAAAACAAAATGGGTATCAGCCAACCCAAAATTTCTGTTCCCCAATCCCGGCGCGTCTCACCTTTTATTTGAGGCCAGTATTCCAGGGTATAATTATCTTTGAGCTTATTGAGATCCGACATAAAGTTGTCGACAGTTACAAACTCATATTTATAATGAGGGCCTTTTGCAACACTATTAAAGCCTTCGGTATCGATATCTTCATATTCGGCAAGCCGGTCTTCACGTATTGTAACCTCGGCATATTCTTCATTTACCACAATGATCTTCTTTACATCTTCATTTAAAATCATCTGCTCCAATTCACCCCATCCTTTTTCCTGCAAACCTGATGAAGAGCTCATGATCTGAAGAGCAATCAGCACTACGGCAACACCTCCGTAGATCCAATAAAAATTATAATTCTTCTTTTTCGGATTTTCCGGGTTATTTTGCTGATTCTTTTTACTGTTTTCCTTATTATTCTCTGTCATAAATCTTTTGTATCTTAGTAAATATCTTCATATGTTTTGATTGTTGCATCGGCCCATAATTCTTCCAACTGATAAAAAGAACGCATCCGCTCCAGGAAAACATGAACCACTACATCAAAATAATCAATCAGAATCCATTCTGCATTATCGGCGCCTTCAATATGAACAGGACTGAGCTGCTCATGCTCCCTGACATAATCCTTCACAGACTCGGAAATCGCTGCCACCTGAGTGTCTGAGGTGCCATGACAAATAACAAAATAGTCACAAACGGCATGATCCAGCTTTCGTAAATCCATAGAAACAATATCATGACCTTTCTTTTCCTGAATCCCTTCAATTATACGATTAACAAGTTGATCTGAATTTGGTTCTGCTTTCGATGATTGCTTCATATAGTTCCAATTGCTGTTTATTAATCAGCCATTACCTCTTTGCTATAATTTTTTTAACAAGACACTTTGGTAATCGCTCATGACACTTATTATTTAACTGTAATTCTACAAAAATAAGTATTTTTAACGATCTAATTACAGAATATATTATATTGATTTAAAACTTATTAAACAAATAAATCATCCTATGTGTCATCTTCATTATATTAAACAAGTACCGTCTACCAACGATTATGTAAAATCCATTTTAAGCCGGGAACGCCCTCCGGAGTTAAGTTTATACCTGGCCGAAGTCCAAACCAAAGGACGCGGACAACGGGGAAATACCTGGCATGCTAAAGCAGGCAAAAACCATACCGGCACCATTATCTTCTATCCTTCTTTTCTTCCTCCAGCCAAACAATTTCAAATCAGCAAACTAATCTCTATAGCTATAATAAAAACGCTGTCATCGTATTTAAATCCGGCCAATTTGTCAGTAAAATGGCCGAATGATATTTTTTATCTTGACAAAAAAATTGCCGGGATTTTGATTGAAACATCTTTGTTGGGGGAACAATTTGACTACCTCATTGCCGGGATGGGCATTAACATTAACCAGCTACACTTTGACAGAGCCCTTCCCAACCCTACATCAATAAAAAAAATCACTCAACGGGAAACAAACATTACAAGCTTTAACACCAACTTACATCAGAACATAACGACCATTTATAAAAAAAACACTGTATTAGGACCCGCCCTTGATTCCTGGTATCATAACCACTTATATCGTCTGGGGGAATCACATCCATATCAGGCCGGAGAGGAAAAGTTTAGAGCCACCATTTTAGGGGTTAGCGAAAGCGGCCAACTCATATTGAAAACTGCTTCCAACGACATCCGCCATTATGGGTTTAAGGAAATAGAGTTCATTGGTTCATAATTTTATGAAACAGCTCAGATGTTTCCCCCGTCATTGATACGGGTATGCTTGCCATGACAAAGCATCATTCCGACACACGGTTTTCCATTTCATAATAATCATACCTGTGCATGTTCCGCCTTAAGCGAATCATGCTCCGATTGCTCAAAACTATTGCCCCCAGGATTCAGGATTTCTCCGCCATTCTGACAATGAAGACAGTTCTTCATTCCTTATGTAGCCACTGTCGACAGCATGGTCTAACAAAGCCTCATAGTCAGAAAGGGTAAAGAGTTTACAATTTTCCTTTTCGAAATTATTTTTGGCGACTTCAAAGTTATAACTAAAGATCGCGACCATCCCGTTAACTTTGCAGTCAAGCCTACGCAGGGCTTTAACGGCATTCAGGCTACTATTTCCGGTGGAGATCAAATCTTCAACCACCACAACAGATTGTCCCGACTCAACAACTCCTTCCACCTTATTTTCCAACCCATGACTTTTCTGGGACGAGCGCACATAAACAAATGGCTTACCTAGCTCCTGTGCCACAAGAGCTCCTATTGCAATCCCTCCTGTTGCAACACCTGCAATTACATCAACATCGCCAAACTCTTCCTGAATAATCATGCTTATTTGCTGACGCATATACGTTCTGATGATCGGATATGATAATGTTTTACGATTATCACAATATATGGGCGATTTCCATCCGCTTGCCCAGGTAAAAGGATTGGAATTATTCAATTTTATTGCTTTAATTTGCAATAAAAATTCAGCGGTCTTTTCAGCTGCCTCACGATTATAACGCATATATGATCACAATTTTCATTAATAATAAAAAGATTTTTTTGGTTGAAAAAAATGCCCTTAAGGGGGAACCTTTACGGGATACAAAAGAACGCAATTTCTTTGATATAGATTATATCCCCTCTATAAAAAATATTATTGATCCACTGCTAACCTCAGCCAGCAAAACGAACAACATTCACATTCAGGGAAATATAAATGCCATTTTTCAAAAGATTTCGCAATACTATAGTGTAATACACGCAGGCGGGGGCGCTGTTTTTTCTGAAAACAGGGCATTACTGATGATTTACCGACGTGGGTATTGGGACCTTCCCAAAGGAAAAGCAGAAACCGGAGAGCGAATACAAACCACAGCCCAAAGGGAAGTAATGGAAGAGACAGGCATTGACAAACCAGAGATAATCCGACAACTATCAAACAGCTATCATATGTATCCCATCAAAAACCAATGGGTACTAAAATGCACGCATTGGTTTTTGATGAGTGGGAAAAAACAAGCGTTAAAGCCACAAACGTCAGAAGAT
>JBNJHE010000110.1:0-8113 GCA_051748205.1 Bacteroidota bacterium
TAAAGAAAACAAAAAATAAAATCCATTGATATGAAACGAACATGATAGCCTAAAACACACAAGAAAATGATTAAAGTTAGGCTATTGCATGTGAGTTCCATAACACCGAATTAATCAAATTTAATCATATGAAACCAATACGTGAACAAGTCAAACAAAAACCGTGGTTAGGCTGGGTGCTTTTCCTGGCAACAATGGTGGTTGTATTTCTATTAGGGTTACTGGCCTCTTCGGTAATGGAACGCCGCGAGGAAGCTGCTTTTGCCTACAAGCCTCAGGTTGAACATTCTCAATTTGAACCAAGAAATGAAGTTTGGGGCCAAAATTTCCCACAAGAATACAATCGATACAGGGAAACGCTGGATACTACATTTCGTTCAAAATATAATGGGAATGCTTTTATAGATATGTTGGAAGAATATCCGGAACTTGTTGTCCTGTGGGCAAATTATGGATTTTCAAAAGAATATAACCAGGGACGTGGTCATGCTTATGCTATTGAAGATATCCGTAAGATCCTACGTACCGGAGCTCCAGTGGACGGAAAATCAAGCCCGATGCCCAATACGTGCTGGACTTGTAAAAGCCCTGATGTGCCACGGGTAATGAATGAAATCGGAGTGGCTGAATTTTATAAAGGAAGTTGGGAAACTTTAGGACACGAAATAGTTAATCCCATAGGTTGTGCCGATTGTCATGATGCAGATGATATGTCGTTGCGCATCACTAGACCTGCATTAAAAGAAGCTTTTGAAAGCCAGGGAAGAGATATTAATGATGTTACTCATCAGGAAAAACGCAGTTTGGTTTGTGCTCAATGTCACGTGGAATATTACTTTAAAGGGGATTCTAATTATCTGGTATTACCCTGGGAAAAGGGAGTAAAAATAGAAGAGGTAATAGCTTATTATGATAGCTATAACTTTGTTGACTGGAAGCATGGCATTTCAAAAGCACCCATGCTTAAAGCTCAACATCCCGATTATGAATTATTCCAAAGTGGTATTCATGCAAAACGTGGTCTTGCATGTGCCGATTGTCACATGCCATACATGAGTGAAGGAGGACAAAAGTTCTCTGATCATAAAGTGCAAAGCCCGCTCAATTATATCAACAGAACCTGTCAGGTCTGTCACAGGGAAGACGAAAAGGATTTAGTAGAAAATGTCTATGAACGCCAGGATAAAGTTAAGAAAAGCCGACGTCAGCTTGAAAAACTGTTGGTAAGGGCTCATGTTGAAGCAGGTAAAGCCTGGGAGCTTAATGCAACAGAGGAAGAGATGAAAGATGCTCTTTACGATATTCGTCATGCCCAAATGATGTGGGATTACGTGGCTGCAAGTCACGGCGCTCCGTTCCATGCTCCTATTGAATCAAGCAGGATTTTAGCGAAAGGTATTAATACTGCTCAGGAAGCTCGCCTGAAATTGAGCAGAATTCTCATGGATAAAGGCTTTGAAGGAGAGGTTTCTTATCCGGATATACCTACCAAAGCCAAAGCTCAGGAGTATATCGGTTTGGATATGGATAAGTTAAACGCAGAAAAAGAAAAATTCATGAAAGAAGTTGTTCCGGAATGGATAGAAAAAGCCAAAAAAAGGGAAGCAACTTATGAAACTAAAGATTTGTAAAATCAATTTAGATATGTGAGACCTCCATGCCGAGTCGTTCGGCACACAGGAAGATGATTAAATGCAAGGAGGCCATGAGTTAATGCGATGAAGCGATGAAGCGATGAAGCGAGAGAGTGAATTGAGCGAACGAAGCGTCCCGATAGCTATCGGGATAAGAGAACGAAGCAACTAAGAGAAAAAGCGAACAACGAACAAAGAACAAGGAACACAGAACAAAATTTTAAACATATGAAGCACTTGATATACAAAGGAATAATTCTGGCATTGCTGTTTTTTATTGCCGGTCAGGTGAATGCTCAGTTTACTCTTTCGGGTGAGCTACGTCCGCGTACTGAACTTAGTCACGGATACAGTGAATTGGCTGCTCAAAACCAGGAAGCTTCTCTGTTTACATCACAAAGAACACGGCTTAATCTTCACTATTCTACGGACAAAATAAAAACTAAATTGGTATTGCAGGATGTTCGATTATGGGGAAGTCAACCCCAGCTGGTTGCTAATGAAGACTATGGTGTATCGGTGCATGAAGCCTGGGCTGAAGCTTATTTTACAGATAATATTTCACTGAAAGCCGGTCGTCAGGAAGTGGTTTATGATGACCACCGCATTTTTGGAAATGTTGGATGGGCACAACAAGGAAGGTCTCATGATCTGTTTAAGCTAAAATACGAAAATAAAATCAAAGCACATTTGGGGTTTGCTTATCATGAAAATGATAACCGGAAAAATAATTTTTACCAGGGGCCGGATGCTTATAAAACGATGCAGTATTTATGGCTTAATAAAGAGTGGGGATCATTTCAGCTTAGTTTGTTAGCACTAAATATGGGAGTTCCTGTAATTTCTATTACAGATTCTCTTGGGAATATATTGGAGGAAGACATCGTTTATAGTCAGACCTTTGGGTTTTATTCAAAATATCAGGCCAATGAAAAATTAGACATGGCTGCTAATGCTTATATACAAACAGGAAAAGATGCTATGGAGAATGATTTGATGGCCTATGAATTTGCAGCACAGGCCGGATATGACATTAATGAACAGTATTATACGTCACTACGTTATGAATTGCTGTCAGGAAATGATCAACAAGTAATTAATCAGGAAAACAATTCTTTTAATCCGTTTTTTGGAACAAATCATAAGTTCAATGGGCACATGGATTATTTTTATGTCGGTAATCATGCAGTAAGTGTGGGTTTGCAGGATATATCCGCTTCAATAAAATACACTAAAAACAACTTCCGCTCAAAGCTAACAGGCCATTATTTTACTGCTGCAGCAGATCCGGGATCCGACCAAGATAAATATTTAGGGACAGAATTGGACCTGATGGTAGGGCATAAATTAAATGAAATGGTCGATATTTCCTGTGGTTATTCCCAAATGTTTGCAGGAAAAACAATGGAATTATTAAAAGGTGGCAACAAGGATGAAGCGAATTACTGGGGGTGGCTTATGATTAGCTTTTCACCGGTATTTATAGATTAATCAAACCAAAGAGAAAAGAGAGCTAAAGGTTTATGAGCAGAACAATATGGAGTTATCCCTGGAAATATCAGGAGAGTTTTGTTATTGCATTGGGGATTTTGCTTACAGGGACGATTATGGAAATGTTTTTGCCTTCAGCAGGGACATTTATTCCTTCATGGCCCGGTAACTTATATTTACTGATTGTTATTACGGGCATCGCGGGTTTATTAATCGTATTACGAAAAAATTCCGATTTTTTGAAATGGTTGGGCTCCGGCTATGCGGCTATCGGATTATCATCGGCTTTTACATTGCTTGTCATCATCATGGGGTTGATACCTCAACAACCGGCTATGGGTTTTCACCACCGCTTAGGACTGACAAATATTAATGCTTCCTGGCCATTTTATTTGACGGGCCTTATGATGATATTTTCATTATGCCTGATTACTGCTCAGGGGATGAAAAAGTGGAGTTACAGGAATTTCATTTTTATTCTGAACCATCTGGGACTAATTATCATTCTGTTGGCCGGTGGATTGGGGAAAAGCGACTTTGAGGAGCTTACAATGACATTGAATATGGATAAACCTGTCTGGTATGCTAAAAATGCCAAAGGGGCAAAGCAAGATCTGGACTTTGCATTGGAAATGAAAGATTTTGATATCCAATATCATCTTCCTGTCTTCCATATCTATGAAGATGGAGAGATTGTAAAAAGTATTGAAGTTGATACGGCTGAAAAGAAACAAACAGTCAACTACAAAAAGAAGAAAATTATTGTTGTGAAAGTAATGCCGGAAGCCGTTAAAATGAATGGACAATATAAAGAAGCACAACATCCCTCGGCTGTTACAGCAATAAAGTTAACAGTAGATGAACCAAATAAAAAAGGCAAAACATCCTGGGTTTCGTCGGGAAGTAGAATGATGGCTCCCCAAAAAATCAAAACGGACGAATTTTCCATAGGCTTACGACGACCTTCACCCAAAATTTACGAAACAACAGCGCAACTGTACAGTAAGCAAGGAAGAAACGAAGAAGTAAATATAAAAGTAAATCATCCGATAAAAGTTAATGATTGGAAAATCTATCAGACCAGCTATGATCAGTCAATGGGACGTTATTCTAAAATTAGCATATTGACATTAGTAAAAGATCCCTGGTTGTGGGTGGTTTATGCCGGGATCTTTATGTTGATCGCCGGTGCATTGGGTCTTTTCTTATACGGGAAATCTTATAAAATAAAACCAAAACAAGAATGAATATATACGCTATTATAGCAACAATCGGGATTATTCTGTATGCTATACCGGTCATTTTGCTGATATGGGAAAGGAAGTCCTTACGAGTTCGGAAAACAGAAATTTTTACTGTTGTTAGTATCCTTTTAATGGCAGGTATGATTGTTTACCTGTGGATTAGTTTTGGCCGTCCACCCATGCGTACAATGGGCGAAACAAGATTATGGTATTCTTTTTTTCTTCCGGTTGTTGGCTGGGTTACATACAGAAGATGGAAGTTTAAATGGTTTTTGGGATACAGTCTTATAATGGGGATCGTGTTTTTAATGGTTAATTTATTAAATCCGGAGATTTTCATTAAACACCTCCCTCCTGCCTTACAAAGTCCCTGGTTTGTGCCCCATGTTATTGTTTATATCTTAGGGTATTCTTTACTTGCAGCCTCTGCACTTATTGCGATCCGTCAACTTTTCTTTAAAACGGATCAATTGAACGCAGAAACTGTTGATTTAGCAGATAACCTGGTTTATTCAGGATTTGCATTGATTACTTTTGGATTACTTTTTGGCGCATTATGGGCAAAAGAAGCATGGGGAAACTATTGGTCGTGGGATCCTAAAGAAACCTGGGCATTGATTACCTGGTTGGTGTATGTGGTTTATATCCATTATCGCTATCAATCGAAAGGCACGGAAGACACCGGAAAAGCGATGTGGTTGCTGATTATTGCTTTTGGTATTATGCTTATGGCCTGGATGGGAATGAAATTTATCCCTGCAGCTCAGGGAAGCATTCATAGCTATTCATAAGCCTGAAAGGCATCAATGTGCTTCCCGTTAACAAAAATTGTCGTGAATATTTATTCATAAAAAAACCGGCTGTAAGGTTACAACCGGTTTTTTCATACATAAATTGTTATTATTCAAAAAATTTCGATGCAGTTGTTGGCTTAGGTGTTTTGATAACTAAAAAGCGCAAATCAGCATCACTTTCGTTGTACCAGCAATGGACAATTTCTTTCGGACTTTCGATTAAAGTATCCTGGCTGACTTCTTTGGTCTCATCACCAATTAAAACCTTGCCTGTTCCTTCCAGGACATAGAAAACTACATCAACAGGGGTTGCATGTTTTTTCATTTGTTCTCCCGGCCCAAGTGTGATATGCGTTACCATGGCATCGGGTTTATCATACATTTTTTTGGCATCTACACCATGGGGATTTTTGCGTTTTTCTGCTTCAAAAGGACTTCTTGTAATCATAAGTAGTGAATTTAGATTTGAAATAGAAATCCTGCCTGAAAATCCACTTTCTTATATAAGATAAGGGAAAAATAATAACAGACAGGATTTATGGAATGTTAATTAAGCTTCGTTTAAAAAGAGCTTAATATCGTCTTCTACATTGTTAATCGGAGCAATACCGAATTTGTCTACCAACACGTTAGTAACATTAGGCGACAGGAATGCCGGCAATGTAGGGCCTAAATGAATGTCTTTTACGCCCAGGTAAAGCAATGCCAGTAATACAATAACGGCTTTTTGCTCATACCATGCAATATTGTAGGAAACTGGAAGATCGTTGATATCATTCAGTTCAAACACCTCTTTCAATTTCATTGCAATAACGGCAAGTGAATAAGAGTCATTACATTGTCCTGCATCCAACACTCTCGGAATGCCTCCGATATCGCCTAAACCTAATTTGTTGTAACGATATTTGGCACAACCTGCTGTGAGAATAACCGTATCTTCCGGGAGTTGTTTTGCAAAATCAGTGTAATATTCACGACTTTTCATTCTTCCGTCACAACCGGCCATAACAAAGAATTGTCTTATAGCTCCGCTTTTAACAGCATCAACAACTTTATCAGCCAATTGCATTACCTGATCATGGGCAAAGCCACCAACGATAGTACCGGTTTCAATTTCCTGAGGAGAATCACATTTTTTGGCTAATTCAATAATTTCAGAGAAATCTTTGGGCTGGCCATCTTTGCGACTCGGAATGTGTTTAAATCCCGGATATCCTGATGAACCGGTAGTAAATACGCGGTCTTTATAAGTAGATTTCTTGGATGGTGGAACAATGCAATTTGTAGTAAACAGAACAGGGCCGTTAAACGTTTCAAATTCTTCTTTTTGTTTCCACCAGGAATTGCCATAGTTACCTACAAAATGATCGTATTTTTTAAATGCCGGGTAATAATTCGCAGGGAGCATTTCGCTGTGTGTGTAAACATCTACGCCGGTTCCTTCGGTTTGTTTCAGTAGCTCTTCCATGTCTTTCATATCATGACCACTGATCAAAATCCCGGGGTTATTGCCAACGCCGAGATTTACTTCTGTAATTTCGGGGTTGCCGTAAGCCGTAGTATTAGCTTTGTCGAGAAGTTGCATAACTTCAACTCCATATTGGCCTGTTTCCATTGTCAAAGCTACTAAATCGTCAACGCTGAGCGAATCATCAGTAGTGGAAACAAGTGCACGCTGCATGAATGCATAAATTTCAGGCTTTTTCTCGCCAAGGTTTTCAGCATGTTCGCCATAAGCAGCAATTCCTTTTACACCATAAGTGATAAGTTCGCGCAGTGAACGGACATCTTCATTTTGTGTTTCCAGAGGGCCAACTACTTTGGCGGTTCTTTCAAACTCATCCAGAGTGTAACCATGCCATTGTGCAGCAAATGGAAGCTCTTCTTTCTTGAAGGTAATTCCGTTTTGCTCAAGCTCGTGTTTCAAAGCAAGCTTGTGTTGAACAGCATCTTTGATGTAATCGATGATCGCATCGTCATCAAAGTTGGTGTTAGTAATAGTAGTGAAAAGTGCACGGAAAATGAAACTGTTAATCTCATCTTTTTCGATATTGTTTTTACGTGCTTCGTGTGCGTAAAATGAAAGCCCTTTCAGAGCAAAGACTAAAAGGTCCTGCATATCTGATGTGCGTTCTTCTTTTCCGCAAACACCTTTAATGGTGCAAGCTTCATTTTTTGCAGCTTCCTGACATTGAAAACAAAACATACTCATAATAAATTGGTTTTTGGTTGATTAAAAATTTCTTTTTGATTCGTTATACTTTTATAACATCCATTCTTCTTTTAGTAATTCGCCACGTGAACTTATGACAGCTTGTTTTACCGGGATCTTCCGGTTCGCATTTTTAAAGGCCGCATTAACAATTTGCATTAACCCTGAGCAACAAGGTACTTCCATGATCACCACTGTCAAAGTATTGATTTTGGAGTCATTGATTAATTGTGTGATTTTTTCCGTATAGACTTCCAGATTGCTGTCTAATTTTGGACAAGCTATGGCTAAAGATTTGCCTTTTAAAAAGTGGTGGTGGAAATTACCCATCGCATAAGCTACACAATCAGCGGCTAAAACTACATCAGCGTTTTGGTAATAATTTGCTGAAGGGTTTATAAGATGCATTTGTACAGGCCAATGCGTTAATGCAGAACGAAATTCCGGTTTTTGTTTTTCATGATGTTCCGTTTTTTCCGGTACTTTTTCTTGTCTTTCTTCTGCAACAATTTCAGAGAAATCAATAGCAGCGGAACCCGGACATCCTCCCGAACAACTACCGCCATTTGAAGCGTGTGCTTCTGCATTCTGATGCTCCATGGCAAAAACAGTTTCGGCTTTCTTCCCATCACCTTTTTCACTCATGTCAATGTTATTTTCACGGATATATTCCGCCGCTTGTTTTACAAGTTCGGTTTCTCCATGATCGCGGAGATGTTCAATATGAGCCAGTATGGT
>JBNJHE010000111.1:0-7967 GCA_051748205.1 Bacteroidota bacterium
TGTTCCTTGCTTGCCCCGTTAAATGCGACGATAGGAGTAGATTTAACGGGGTTCTTTGTTTGGTGTCCCGACCTTCGGTACGGGATTTCGCTTCGCTCAATTTGTTGTTTGTCTCAGACTATCAGTCTCTTCGTTCTCTTAAGTCTCTTAAGTCGCTTTAGTCGCTTCGTTCGCCCTCTCGCATCATCACATCAACGCCTCCTCGCATTTAATCATCCCCTTGTGTGTTCCGCCTTAGGCGGATCATGCTCGGTTCATCTGTTGGCGTTTTTTATTGATTTAAAAGCTCGTCGATCCGATCAATTTGATCTAATGCATCATCAAGATAAAACTTCAGGTCTGGAATTTTTCTTAGTTGTTGACCTGTCATATTTCCCAGCATACCACGGATCTCAGACTTATGTTCCTCTATTGCTGCAAATAGTTTTTCTTTGTCATCAGTGGCAAATAAGCTGACATATACTTTGGCCAGTCCTAAATCCTTGCTTACCTTTACATCTGTAACTGTAATCATGGTATTGCCAAACAAATGCCGCGTGTGTAACTGGAATATTTCTCCCAGTGAGCGCTGGAGGAGTTTTGATATTTTTTCTTGTCGTTTTGTATCCATAACATTTGCAAAATTAAGAATTTTGCTGTTCCATGAGTCAAAAAAACAATATGCTCCTAAATCTTAAGATAGAAAGAAAGTTTTTAACGGTCAGGCCAAGATATGAACATATGATGCTCAATGCTTTGCCCAGTCGGCCTTTCCAGCTTATTTTTGGTTGTGATGATATCACGAAAGGCAAAACAGGTTTTTGGAGAATGGTCCGAAAACAGGCTTAAACAGACCATGCCAAAGTGATTGTTTTTTTTGTAAATTTAGGAAACTTAATGTTTTTTAATGTTGTTTTATTGGATTGATCAAATCAATGCCAATAGCGATAATAATCTAACGGATAAAAATAAAGATTTGAAAATTATTAAAGAGTTTAAATCAATTGATTAAAAAACAAAAACGGGTATAAAAAATGGATAATCAGAGCCTAACGGTGTATTGATTTACTTCAGGCCGTTAGTTTCTCATTGACAGAGTGCAAGCTCCTATCGTTAATAAAATGACAGTAAATGTTAATAATTACAAGCAGAAAAGTTGATATTAGAGTGTAATTTAGTAGACGGTTTAAGCAGTACAGTATTCAGCTTAAAATGCCTGTCAGCTAAAATAGTAACCTTTTTGAAAAACCATGAATGTTATGAGTAACGATTTATTCTCTAGTATTAAGCCATTGGATTTAACGGCACAAAAGGAATCAAAAAAGGAAGCAGAAGGGAAGGATAATTTTTATAACAAAATAAAAGAAACAAGAGATAGGACAATGGAAGAGAATCAGAGTGCAGCGATGCTAGAAATAGAGGATACACAAGAGCCGGATATTGAGCATCAAAACAAAGCGAAGAGCAGGGAGACATTTTCATATGAGGAAGCAGTAGCCAGGGCCACCGAATATTTTGAAGGGGATAACCTGGCTGCCAGTGTATGGGTAAACAAATATGCTTTAAAGGACAGTGAAGGAAACATTTATGAGGATACTCCGGATGCAATGCATTGGCGAATAGCCAGTGAAGTTGCACGAATAGAAAAGAACTATGCAAATCCTATGACGGTAGAAGAGGTTTATGAAGCTATCAAAGGGTTTAAGCGAATCATTCCGCAAGGTAGTCCTATGGCCGGAATAGGGAATAATTATCAGGTAGCTTCTTTGTCGAATTGTTTTGTAATTGGTGATGATGCTGGTGCCGACTCATACGGTGCAATAATGAAAGTAGATCAGGAGCAGGTGCAATTAATGAAGCGTCGCGGTGGTGTAGGACATGACCTTTCGGGGATTCGCCCGTCGGGTAGTCCGGTAAAAAACAGCGCTTTATCCTCTACAGGCATAGTGCCTTTTATGGAGCGTTTTTCCAACTCCACCCGCGAAGTTGCTCAGGATGGACGACGGGGGGCTTTGATGTTAAGTATCTCTGTGAAACATCCGGATGCCGAAAATTTTATCGATGCTAAAATGGATACCAGCAAGGTGACAGGAGCCAATGTTTCTGTTAAGCTTACCGATGACTTTATGCGGGCAGTGATCAATAAGGGGAAGTTTGTGCAGCAATTCCCTGTGAATTCTGATAATCCATTATTTAAAAAAGAGACTGATGCGGTGCATTTATGGAAGAAAATCGTGCACAATGCATGGAGATCCGCTGAGCCGGGAATATTATTCTGGGATACCGTGATACGCGAATCTATCCCCGACCGTTATGATGACTATGGATTCCGTACCGTATCTACCAATCCATGTGGAGAGATACCGCTTTGTCCTTATGATAGCTGTCGCTTGCTGGCCATTAATTTGTATGGATATGTTGAAAGCCCTTTTACCACAGAAGCCCGCTTTAACTGGAACAAATTTAAAAGTGATGTTCATGTAGCTCAACGGATTATGGATGATATCATTGACCTGGAGCTGGAAAAGATCGACCGTATTCTGGCAAAAATCAAGTCTGATCCTGAAACCGATGAGATCAAGCGTGTGGAACAAAATCTGTGGTTAAATATCAAAGGCAAAGCCATGGAAGGACGACGCACAGGAATTGGTATCACCGCTGAAGGAGATATGCTGGCCGCCCTGGGCTATAAATATGGAACACAGCAAGCAACCGATTTCTCTGTGGAGGTTCATCGTAATCTGGCTATTGAAGCTTATCGCTCCTCGGTAAACCTGGCTAAAGAACGTCGGCCGTTTCCGATCTTTGAATTTGAACGCGAGCAAGACAACCCCTTCATCCAACGCATAGAAGAATATGCGCCGGAAATTATTGAAGAAATGAAGAAATATGGGCGTAGAAATATTGCCTTGCTAACGATTGCTCCCACAGGCTCCGTCAGTATGATGTCTCAAACAACCTCTGGTATTGAACCAGCCTTTTTGGTGACATACAAACGTCGGCGTAAAGTGAATCCGAATGATAAAAATATTAAGGTGAGCTTTGTGGATGATGTTGGTGATAGCTGGGAAGAATATACGGTCTTTCATCATAAGTTTAAAGACTGGCTCACAGCTCAGGGCTATGATGTCGACGAAGTAAGAGGCTATTCTAATGCAAAGCTGCAGGAGTTAGCCAAAACATCTCCATACGGAGGAGCTACTGCCAATGATATCGACTGGGTGGAAAAAGTGAGGATGCAGGGTGCTGTCCAAAAATGGGTCGACCATTCCATTAGTGTTACGGTTAATGTACCTCAGGAAACGCCGGAAGAGCTGATCGGCCAAATCTATGAGAATGCCTGGAAAAGCGGATGCAAAGGAATGACCGTCTACCGCGATGGCTCGCGCTCAGGTGTTCTGGTCTCTGATACGAAAAATGAGGATACGAAAAAAGATTCTGAATTTGTAGAAACGAAAGCACCGAAACGCCCCAAAAAACTGGAAGCTGAGATTGTGCGCTTTCAAAATGATTATGAAAAATGGGTTGCCGTCGTGGGATTATACAAAGGAAGACCCTATGAAATCTTTACCGGTAAAGCCGAAGGCTTTTGGTTGCCTGCCTGGGTGAATAAAGGCTGGGTTATTAAAAATAGACTGGACAATGGCGCTAAACGCTACGACTTCCAGTTTGAAGATAAGGACGGTTATAAAGTAACCATCGAAGGGTTATCCCGTTCGTTTGAAAAAGAATACTGGAATTATGCAAAGCTTATCTCTGGTATGCTCCGACATGGTATGCCTTTGCATTCTGCTGTTAACCTCATTGGAAATTTGAACTTTGAAAAAGATACCATCAACACCTGGAAAGTTGGCGTGGAAAGAGCACTTAAAAAGTTTATCCCTGATGGCACTAAAGTGGAAGGGAAAAAATGTCCCGAATGTGGCGATATGGAAGGCCTGGTATATAAAGAAGGTTGCCTGACTTGCAAAAGCTGCGGCTACTCTAAGTGTGGATAATGAACCTTAGCCGGTTTTAGCATCATTTTTATTCAACCCGGATTAATTGTGCTTATCTGTTCAAACATTTGTTGCTAACTACTGTCTTATCATTGTACATTTGTTATCAATGATGCAGTATATTTTAGCCATAATACTAAGCTTACTTAGTGTAAGTTTTACTGCGCAGGTAATCCCCTCACAGCGAACCGCTAAATGGGATATTTCCGGCCTTACAGATTCCGTTGACTATAGTGCTAAAACTATCAACGCATTGGACATCAATGCCGACCCAACAGGGAGCAGCGATAATCAGCCTGTGTTCCAATATGCAATGGACAGCATTTCATCTTCCGGTGGCGGAACCCTGCTGTTGCCACCCGGAACTTATCTGATGCAATCACCTGTTAGCATACCTGACAATGTGCGTATGAAAGGCAGCGGTGCCGATACCACTTTTCTTGTTCTGGATTTTCAGGGGCAGAATGGTATCAATATGCATGGCACGGCAAACAACGCGACTTATGGTATCGACCAATATTACACCAAAGGCTCGGATAGTCTGAAGCTAGCCAATGCAAACAATCTTGTCATTGGCGATTATGTGGAGATATTTCAGGATAATGGTAGCTGGGATGACAAGCCGGCCAGTTGGGCACAACAGGTTACAGGGATGATTAGCAAAATCAAAGACATTAATAACAATATAATTTACCTGAGCAGTCCGTTAAGCATGGATTTTACAGCAAGCCTGAATCCGAGCCTTCGTAGATTCACACCGCTGAAGAATGCGGCTGTGGAATGCCTGCACATAAGCAGAAAGGACAGCAGTGAAGATACCGGCCACAACATCAGCCTTTCATATGCCTGGAATTGTCGTGTGGTAGGTGTGGAGTCTGCCTATAGCGAAGGCTCACATATTCATATCAATAAGTCGGCTCACAATAGCCTTTTTGGAAATTACCTTCATCATAGCTTTATCTATGATGGCGCAGGAACTCATGGCTATGGCATCACATTTACACATCATGCCTGCTATAATATTGCCGAGAATAATATTTTCAAGCATTTGCGCCATGCCATGATGACCAAAGCCGGAGCCAACACCAATGTCCTGGCCTTTAATTATTCGCTGGATGTCTACAGAAGCGAAACCCCGCATAATGCTTCCGGCGACTTGTCGTTGCATGGGCATTATTCTTTTGCCAACCTCTTTGAGGGAAATATTGTACAAAATATTGCTATTGACCATTATTGGGGACCATCCGGACCATACAATACCTTTTTCAGAAACCGAGCAGAATATTATGGCATCGTGATGACCAACGGAGATACAACTACCTCGGACAAGCAAAGCTTCGTGGGCAATGAAGTGAGCATGAATCCCGGCTTTCTGGGGCAGTACATTATTACAGGAAGCAATCATTTTGAATATGGCAATAACATCAAAGGTGTTAACATCCCTTCCAACACCAGCAATCTATCCACAACCAGCTTGTACTACAGTGGTATTCCTCCTTACTGGAATTACAATATTCCCTGGCCTGCCATCGGATATCCGAACACATTGGACTCCAACGAAAACCCGGCTAAACTGCGCTATAAATCCGGAGACGTGCTCAGCCTCTGCGATTGCGACACCATAAGCAGCAATGGTACCGGTATCAATGCTTATCAGCATAAGGCTCTGGATTTTTACCCTAATCCGGCTGTAGATGCGATTACCACTAAAACAGTACTGCAGGATGCTCATCTGGAAATCTTTAGCATTAATGGAGCATTGCTGATTACTAAAGAATTGCGCAGCCAGAAACCAATCGATGTGAGTAACCTAAACACTGGTGTTTACCTGATTAAGGTATATACTAATAATGCTGTTTATATGGCTAAGCTGATGAAACAGTAATGGTCTCAGGTCCTTTTCTTAGATATAAATCCAACTTGTAGAGCTTGCATTTGATTTTTTGCCGTTGCGATAAAGCTTTTAGACCTGACTCATATTTGGCAATTTGACTTTTTTATGTATTTCATTCTGAATACCATGCTTTTCACTATACCTGAGCAATGGGTTTTCTGAATGATTCCTGGATTGGGATTGCACGATACTAAAAAAAATGTTAATTTTATTAAACCTTTGCCTTAAAATCTCATCTACTATAAGAACAATTAATAATACAGAAGTCAAAGGAAATGCCACACTAATATGCTTAAAAAATTTTTACTTTTTCTATTGATGTTTTCACTGGCGTATAGTATGTTTGCTGCTGATTATTATTGGGTTGGAGGAAGTGGTGACTGGTCAGATATCAATCATTGGGCTACTACATCCGGAGGCTCGGTGAAACATATACAAACACCTGTACCATCTGATAATGTGATTTTTGATGCCAATTCCTTTAATGGCGATGGTGATACAGTGGTATTGAATGCCTATCAGATATCTGTCAATAATTTTATGGTAAGTCAAACAGACTCAGTTGTTTTTCGGAAAAATATTTGTCAGAATTTTAAAGTATACGGCTCCTTAAAGATGCAGGAGCGTATGAGTTTTCCTTCTTCGATACCTTTTTATTTTAGTTCGTTTCAGACGGGCAATAATATTGAGGCACCTTACCATACTTTTAGTAGTATTCGTTTTGAAGGCGCCGGGGGTTCCTGGATTTTACAGGGGGATTTATCTGCCAGTTCGACTATCTTTCTGGAAAAAGGAGAACTGAATACCAACGGCTACGATGTTGAGGCTTTTGATCTGTTTTCGGATAATACGAATAATCGAACTTTAACGCTTGGAAATTCTACGGTTAGCCTTTATAAAATGTTTATTCAGGGGGCGAATATAAATGTAAATCCCGGAACATCTGAATTACATTTTTTGAAAGCTGTTGATAATCATATAATTGAAATTAGTAATACCCCAAACCTTAACTTTCATAATGTTCGTTTTAAGAAAGATAGTGCTGTCTTGATAACCCTGAATAACAATATTCATTTTCATGAAGTTGAGTTTTATGATGCAGGTTACATTATTGGGGATAATACTTTTTACAATCTTGTTTTGCGAGCGGGTAAAATGCTACATTTGGGTGCCGGGGATACGCAGACAATAGAAAATCAATTGCTTCCCAATAGTAATTGTGTTGACTTAACAACCATAAAGGCGGATACCGGAACAGCCATAATCGAAAAGAACTCCGGAAATGTTGATGTATATTATGTAAGGCTCAGGAATGTACATGCACAAGGAGGCGCTAGCTTCACAGCATATAGTTCAATTGACATGGGGAACAATAATGGCTGGAATTTTCAGCCGTCTGCCTCACGTACTTTATATTGGGTAGATGGGGAAGGCATCTGGAATGATACAACCAATTGGTCATTATCCAGCGGTGGCCCTTCTGGTGAGTGTCCCCCAACATATGTGGATAATGTGATCTTTGATGCCAATTCTGGCAGCCTGGATACATTTTTAATTACTTTATCAGACTATCCTCCAGAGTGTCATGATATCTCCTGGTTTAAAAATAATTCAGCTCCAAACACACTTTTTTCATATGCCAAAAAAATCAAGATTCATGGATCATTGTATTTTGATGATGGTGTTAACTTTGTCAATAGAAGCTCTTTGTATTTTGTCTCCGATGATCAGGGAGAAACAGTAAAAACCGGAAATGTTGAATTAGCTATGGATCAAAAACGGGTATATTTTCAGGGCGATGGAAGCTGGACCATTGAAGATAGTTTGTTGCTGCCTGATTCACGGCTATTCCTGAATAGAGGGCATTTGAATACGGATAATGAATATGTGAGCTGTGCGGTATTTTCTTCCATTAGTTCAAACTCCAGAACTCTCACACTGGGTTCTTCTGAGGTAGATGTTTTTTATGGTACATATGATTCTGAAGATACCAATTGGGTTGTTGTTCAGGATGGCCTGATACTTAATGCCGGTACTTCCCAGATTAACTTTTATGATAGCCTGGCTTTGATGATAAATAAAGGACTACCGAGTGT
>JBNJHE010000112.1:0-7887 GCA_051748205.1 Bacteroidota bacterium
CTGAGCTATAGCATAAAAAAAGCCGTTACAGATAAATTTGTAACGGCTTGAGTGGTGTGATTCTGCCGAGGCTCGAACTCGGGACCCTCTGCTTAAAAGGCAGATGCTCTACCAACTGAGCTACAGAATCGTGTTTTTAGAACCTAATGTCCTATCTAAAGCGGGTGCAAAGATAAGTACGTTTTTTTACTTTGCAAGCCTTTTTGAAGAAAAATATGGCTTTTTTACACAAGTCTTTGAGCGGCAGAAAAAAATAATATGTATTTTTTTTTCATTATTATTGTATTATTATTTTTACGATGATTTTTGACAATAGAATCAATTTTTGAATTATACTTGTATGCAAGATATAGGCCATTATGAAGGATAAAGTTGTTATTATTACCGGAGCTTCATCAGGGATAGGAAGAGCACTGGCCGGAGAATTTTCAGCCAAAGGTTCGATAGTTGTTATGGCAGCGCGACGCGAGGATTTGTTAAAGCGTATTGCCAGTGATTTAAGCGCGAATGGGGGGGAGGTGATGACCGTTAAAACCGATGTTAGCAGCGCTCAGGATTGTAAAATGCTGATCGAGCGAACGGTCAAAGCCTATGGCCGGATTGATGTTTTAATCAATAATGCTGGAGTTTCGATGCGTGCTTTGTTTGAAGATCTGGATCTTAAGGTTATGCACAAAGTTATGGATGTGAATTTTTGGGGTACGGTGCAATGTACTCACTATGCCTTTCCACATCTGTTGAAATCCCATGGGTCTGTAGTCGGGGTTTCTTCCGTGGCCGGATTTCAGGGGCTCCCCGGAAGAGCTGGATATTCCGCCAGCAAGTCAGCGATTCATGGCTTTCTGGAAGTTATTCGTGTCGAAAATCGTAAAAAAGGACTCCATGTCCTTTTAGCCTGCCCTGGATTTACCTCTTCCAATATCCGTAAGACAGCGCTGGTAGCCGATGGATCGCAACAGGGCGAAACACCCAGGGATGAAAGTAAAATGATGTCTGCCGAAGATGCTGCCCACCATATATATCGTGCCGTGATTAAACGAAGACGCCAAATTATCCTAACCTCTGAAGGGAAATTGACCGTCCTGCTTAATAAGTGTTTCCCCCGTCTGATGGATAAAATTGTTTATAAAATGATGGCCCGTGAACCCAATTCTCCTTTTAAATAGAAAAAGACTTGTTTTTTCCGGTCTCTTATTGTATTTTTATGTAAATTTTCATATCGATTTATGCACTACAATCAAATCAAAAAATTATCAGAATGAAAAAGCTTAAGCTGGAAATCCGACCTGGTAAGGGGTTCGGAGAACTGGAATTTGGTAGCACCGATCAACAAATTTTGGATATGCTCGGCGACCCTGACACTACCGAAGTTGTCGATGATGACGAAGATAGTCATGGAACCATTTTATGGGACTATATCGATCAGGGATATTCTCTTTTCCTGGAAGGTGAAGAAACTGCCCGTCTGGCTGCCTGTGAAACAGATCATCCGGAAATTGTTTTGTTTGACCAGAAAGTTTTCGAACTGCAGGAAGATGAAATTATTGACCTGATGAAAAGCCACGGTTATGATGC
Source organism: Bacteroidota bacterium (assembly GCA_051748205.1). GTDB lineage: Bacteria > Bacteroidota > Bacteroidia > Bacteroidales > PWNQ01 > PWNQ01. The sequence continues at coordinate 1,576 of JBNJHE010000112.1, forward strand.
CATCGACTCCGATGATGAAATCTGGGGCGAACGCCGGATTTCTTTTGATGATGCCCTTATTGACTTTTATTTTAAAGCCAATAGATTGATTTCTGTTAACTGGGGAGTTGTTCTTAACGACAAAGGGGAAATAGAGTGGTATAATAAATAAATCCCTGGTTTTTAATCCGTGTCATCGCTTTGCTGGTTTTGACTCATAGGATGATACTCACGAATGGTTTCGCTTAGAAAATGGCGGTCGAGATGGGTGTATATCTCTGTTGTGGTGATGGATTGATGGCCCAGCATTACTTGTACAGCACGTAGGTTTGCACCTCCTTCTACAAGGTGTGTGGCAAAACTGTGCCGGAAGGTATGAGGACTGATGTTTTTCTGTATTCCGGCCTGCCGGGCCAGGGTTTTTACCATCGTAAAGACAGAAATCCTGCTGATCTGTTTTCCAAAACGATTTAGAAATACATAGTCTTCATGCCCCTTTGTGATTTCCTGATGTGATCGCACCCGATGAAGGTATAGATCTATTTGTTTTTGTGCATGCGGCCCGATAGGTATCAGGCGTTCTTTATCTCCTTTGCCGATAACACGGATAAAACCCTGGTCGAAATACAAATTGGAGATTTTAATACTGAGCAGCTCACTTACCCGTAATCCGCAGCTATACAAGGTCTCCACCATCGCTTTGTCACGCTCTCCGTATGGCTTACTCAGATCTATAGCCTGAATCATTAGCTTAATCTCATCAGCACTTAATGTGTCCGGTAGCTTCATGCCCAGCTTTGGTGCAGATAGCAGCTCTGAGGGGTCAAGCTGAAGTGCATCTTCCAAAAGTAAAAAACCAAAAAAACTCTTTAAGCCTGAGATGATTCTTGCCTGTGATCGTCCCGAAATACCAAGGGCATGCAAATGCGCAATGAACTCTTTGAGGTGGCTTAAATGAAGCTCTGTGATTTTGATGTCCGGATAAAAATCTTCCAGGAAAACAGTTAAATGATGCACATCTTTCAGGTAAGCCTTTATTGAATTGTCCGACAGATTACGCTCTAATTTCAGATATGTCTGATAGCTGTTTTTCCAGGAATTCCACATAGGGCAAAGGTAATGATTCCTTTCACTCGATGCCAGTAATTTTTGTTGTGGAAAAAGCGAGTTAGTTATTTTTTTTGACGGGCATATGGAGCGATATCCAGGGGGGCAAAGTCCTTGTCAGAATACTTAAAATACCCTGCAATAGCAATCATAGCAGCGTTGTCGGTGCTGTACTGAAATTCGGGCAGGAATGTAGTCCAGTTATTTTTTGAGGCTTCATCCGTTAGTGCTTTGCGTAGCCCGGAGTTGGCTGACACACCGCCGGCAATGGCAATCTGCCGGATTCCGGTTTCCCGCGATGCACGCTTGACTTTGTTTAGCAATATGTCAATAATAGTGTGCTGTATGGATGCGCTCAAATCTTGCTTGTTTTCTTCGATAAAGGCATTGTTTGTTTTTAACTCATCCCGGATAAAATATAAGATAGAGGTCTTTAGCCCGCTAAAGCTATAATCGAGACCCTGAATTTTTGGCCGGGCAAAGGCAAATCGATTAGGATCGCCTTGCTGCGCCAGCTTGTCGATTACTGGGCCTCCCGGATAGGGGAGCCCCATGATTTTTGCTGCTTTGTCAAAAGTCTCTCCTGCAGCATCATCAATGGTTTTTCCAATTACTTTCATTTCCGACGGACTGTCAACACGGACAATCTGGCTGTGCCCTCCTGATACCGTCAGGCACAAAAAAGGAAATGCAGGGGGCGGACTGTCGCTGTCGATAAAGTGAGCCAAAATATGGGCTTTAAGATGATCCACTTCGATGATGGGAATCCCCAGCCCCATGGCATAAGCTTTAGCAAAGCTAACACCAACCAGCAGCGAACCCAAAAGACCGGGACCACGTGTAAATGCAATAGCGGATAAATCACGGCTCTCGATACCCGCTTGTTTTATTGCACTGTCAACTACAGGTATAATGTTCTGCTGGTGTGCCCGGGAAGCCAACTCCGGCACTACTCCTCCATATTCCTGATGAACCTTCTGATTGGCAACTTTGTTGGCAAGGATTTTGTTCCCTTTAATTACAGCAGCGGAAGTGTCATCACACGACGACTCAATTCCTAAAATATAATGGTCGCTATTTAATTGCATTATTGTATTTTTGTCCTTAATTTAGAGTCTGTCAATTAAATCGAATGTCTGACTCCGTATGTTTGATGATAAAGCCTGCCCCATATTTGTCGGGCAGTGCAAACCAAACGAAGTGAGTTTTTAGTTTACCCACGCCTGTTGGCGGGGAACACCTTTAAAAATTGAACATCAACGCAGGTGTCAGATATTCTGGGCAAACACGTAATTGCGATTTATACAGCCTCGCATGGCTGCAAAAATATATGAAGTTAAACGAATAGACAGGGAAATTATTAAAAAGTTTTATAAAATACTGCTCTTTGTGATGTTGGGCATCGTGTTATTGCCCGTTCTCGTTGTTGGTGTGGTTAGCATCCCTGCTATGCAGACTGTGATCGTACATCAGGTGGCCGGATATTTGTCTGATGAACTACAGGCAGATGTTCAAATAGAGTCACTACGCGTTAGATATAGTGGAAATATTCAACTCACCGGCTTTTCTATTCAGTCTCCCGCCGGGGAGCAACTGGCTTCCTTTCAGTCTTTCGAAGTGAAAATTAACAAAATCAGAAGGAAAGAGAAGCAAATTAATCTTGGCCTTTTGCGCCTAAAAGATGTTCAGGTGAACTACCATCAATTGGATTCCTCTTCTTCTAATATGGATTTTTTGTTTGACTATTTTCAATCTGACGCACCTTCACAGGAATCGTTCGATCTGTATTGTGACCGGTTTGAAATCATAGAATCAGGCCTAAGCTATCAAAACACTGTCAGCGACAGCCTGATTCGCTATGACGTGAATCAGCTGCAACTGTTTGCTTCTGCTTTGCTATTGACAAACGATAGTGCCGGTGTACGCATAAATGAGCTGGCCTTTTTAAGCCCTCAACTTATTGACTTACATCATCTGGCTGTAGATATTGGATATTCCTTACATCATATCGCGTTCAATGATTTAAAGGTGCAGACAGCATCCTCCAGGCTCAACCTATCGCTTGATCTGAGAATGGATTCGGATGCAGGTTTTAGTGCCCCATCGTTTCATGATTTATACGTTCGGTCTTCGCTTGAAGAGTTTGTTATCGTGCCGCACGAGTTTTATCATATTTATGCTCCGCTGCAAGGATTAAATGATACCGTGCGAATGTCCGGAACTTTGAAAGGAGATGTTCAACAGCTGTATTTTGACGACTTTAGTCTACAGGCATTGCCCTATGCCAGTTTTCAGGGCGAAGGCGGAATTCGTAATCTTCAACAGTTGGATTCTGCTTTTTTTGACTTGAATATAATCGAGTCTATGATTAATCCTGTCAAAATAGCTGGTATTTACCGGCATTTTACGGGTCAGGAATTTACCCTGCCAGAACAAGTTAAAAATTTGGGTATTGTCTCTGTAGAGGGCGTAATTCAGGGACAGTCTGATGATTTTTCGGCTGATGCCATTTTTCAAACTTCTTCCGGAGATATTATTACCGATCTGGCCATTAATTGGTCTGATTATAAACAGCATTATTCATACAAAGGTAGTCTTACCGCCCGGAATTTTGATCTTGGAAAAGTTATGGGTAGTGATGTTTTTGGTGTCGTAGGGCTATCGGCAACCCTTGATGGTGCTGGCCTGGACAAATATGCTACTGCTCAGCTCAATACGCTTATCGATTCAGCCATGATCAACAAGCGGTGGTACCGTAATGTGCAGATTTCCGGTACTTATGATCAAATGACCTTTGACGGAGAATTTAATGTTCAGTCTCCCCGCCTGACACTTCAAGCCTTTGGACAGGCCGATTTTAGCGATAAAATCCCCGATTTTACTGCCAGCATTGATATCCCTTACGCCGATTTAAAGGCTATCGGCCTACTCGATCCTGATAGCGAAAGCAATCCTGTGTTTTCGACATCTGTTAAAATGAATTTGTCCGGCAATGATATAAACACACTGGGAGGATGGCTTACAGCTTCCGATACACGTTGGAAAGAAGGTGAAGAGCAGGTGGTAATGGATGAGCTGGAGGTTATTGTTGCTGACTCCACAACCCACAACAGACATCATATCCAGTTGAATTCCGATTATTTTAATGCTGATATTGGAGGTAAATTTGATGTTGCAACTTTGCTAAGCGATCTGCGCTTTGTGTTAAAGAACAAACTGCCCTTCTTTGAGCAACAGTCAGAATCTTATCAAAAGCAAGGACACTATGTTGACTTCAATCTGAAGGTAAAAGATGTGAGTTCGTTGACGGGCTTTTTTGCGCCCGGTATTCACTTAGCCTCTAATGCTCTTTTAAAGGGTAAACTGGATGTTGACCAGCAAAAGCTATATTTTCAGGGAGGGCTTGAATCAATAAAAGCAGGAATGTTTAATATTCAAAATCTTCGTTGGCAAAACCTTTCCGATAAAAGCATAGGGTTGGTGCTTACGGCTGATCGAATACAGATTGATGATACGCTGGGAATCAATGATTTTTCCTTTACCACGCATGCCTTTCATGATTCACTCCCGTTTGTTATGTCGTGGGATGAGCCGGATTTGGCCGAAGTTCAAAAATCTAAAATCTCGGGCGCCTTTTATCTTAATGACTTGCCCCTGAAGAAACTGCGCTTTAACCACTCCTGGTTTACAACCAATGACACACTCTGGGAGATTGATCATAATTCTTCCGTTTATCTGGATACCGCTTTTGTTCAAATCAATGATTTTAAGCTGGGAAACCCACAGCAGTCATTGAGTATCGATGGTATTCTGTCAGCGGACTCAACGCACCAGATGACAGTGAAGTTTGATCGCCTTAATGTATCGAATATTGACCCCTTCACCCATCCAAGGCGTATTGACTTTGACGGTAAAATATCAGGGGTGTTAAAAGCCCGTAATGTTTTTTCACAGCATCCTTCCTTTACCACTGATATAACTGTTGATTCTATCGGATTTAATCATGAGCATTTGGGAGATGCCGTGATTCAATCCGGTTGGGTGGATAGTTTAAATGCTTTGTTTGCTAAAGTGGAAATACGTTATACCGGCAATATTGGTTCTACTTATCCGCTAAAAGTGGATGGCTATTTCTACCCATACCGTGATAGTGAAAACTTTGATTTTGATATGGAGCTGAAACACTTTAAGTTGCAGGCTATTGCCGGTTATCTGCGGTCCTTTACATCTGATTTTCGGGGCCTGGCCAGTGGCGAAATGCAGTTTAAAGGCAGCCTTCAGGATCCTCAACTTACTGGTCAGCTGAGGTTACAACGCACCTATATGCATATCGATTTTCTTAATACCAGCTATTCATTTACCGATTCAGTAAATTTCTATAGCAATAGAATTGTGTTTAATAATGTGAAGGTTAATGATAATAACTCCTCGGCTACCAAAGGGAATCATGCTTTCCTGAACGGAGAAATCAGACATGATAACTTTAAAGAGATCGAAGTCGATTTGAATATTGATGCTGAAAATTTCACTGTTTTAAATACTTCTTATGCTGACAATGATATGTTTTATGGTTCGGCTATTGCAACAGGCAAGGTGGATATTTACGGCCCCACGCATGATATTTCGATGGATGTAATTGCTAAAACAGAGTCTGGAACACGTATTTTCTTACCCTTGTCGGGGAGTACTGAAGCCAGCAGTAGCGATTTTATAACTTTTATTTCTTCGGAAACAGATACGGTGAACGAAGTTGCTTTTCAACCTAAACGACGTGAAAATGTCAAAGGAATTCGTATGAATATCGATCTGGAAGTTACTCGTAACGCCGAAGTGCAGATTATCTTTGATGAGTCGGTGGGGGATGTGCTGAGAGCCCGGGGTGCCGGCCAGCTTGAACTTAATGTGGATACCCGGGGCGACTTTAGCATGTATGGAAACTATACCGTGAGCGAGGGAGATTATCTTTTTACCCTGGAAAATATTATTAATAAGCCTTTTGACTTGAAAGAAGGAGGTACTATCACCTGGGCGGGAGATCCCTTTGATGCTCGCCTAAATGTGGACGCAGTTTACAAAACCGATGCACGATTGTACGACTTGATTAGCTATATCGACTCTTCTGATGTCTATAAAAAATCGCGCCCGGTGCATTGCATTATTCATCTGGAAGGTAACCTCGCCAACCCTGAAATCGTTCCGGATATTGAACTGCCCCAGGCTGATGAG
>JBNJHE010000113.1:0-7638 GCA_051748205.1 Bacteroidota bacterium
CCAACACCGAAACATCCCAGCAGCGCAAAAAAGACGCGCTCAAACGGCTGCGTGTAGTAGAAGCATTCCGCGATTCGCATAAACGCAAGGAAAACCGCCCCGAATGGATGATCGTTAAGGTTGTCCCTGTGATACCTCCGGACCTCAGACCGCTGGTGCCATTGGATGGCGGCCGCTTTGCCACTTCCGACCTGAATGACCTCTATCGCCGCGTTATCATCAGAAATAACAGGCTCAAACGACTGATGGAAATCAAAGCTCCTGATGTGATCCTGCGTAATGAAAAGCGTATGCTACAAGAGGCTGTTGATTCGCTGTTTGATAACTCCAGAAAAGCCAACGCAGTAAAAACCGATTCTAACAGACCGCTAAAATCGCTTAGCGACAGTCTGAAAGGAAAGCAGGGGCGTTTTCGTCAAAACCTGCTTGGTAAACGTGTCGACTATTCCGGTCGTTCTGTTATCGTTGTTGGCCCTGAGCTTAAACTCAGCGAATGCGGAATTCCCAAGGAGATGGCTTCCGAGCTCTTTAAGCCTTTTATCATTCGTAAAATGCTGGAACGCGGGATTGTCAAAACCGTAAAATCAGCCAAGAAAATTGTCGACCGCAAGGATCCTGTGGTATGGGATATTCTGGAAAACGTCCTCAAAGGGCATCCAGTGATGCTGAACCGTGCGCCTACCCTTCACCGTTTAGGGATTCAGGCCTTTCAGCCCAAGCTCATCGAGGGTAAAGCCATTCAGCTTCACCCACTGGCGTGTACCGCGTTTAATGCCGACTTTGACGGAGACCAAATGGCTGTGCATGTGCCTTTAGGTAATGCGGCCATACTTGAAGCTCAGATCTTGATGCTTTCATCTCACAATATCCTTAACCCGGCCAACGGAGCACCTATCACCGTGCCTTCTCAGGACATGGTGCTGGGCCTCTATTATCTGACCAAAAGCCGCAAAAGCACTAAAGAAAACCCCATTGAAGGTGAAGGCGCTACCTTTTATTCACCAGAAGAAGTACGTATTGGCTTTAATGAAGGCCGCCTGAATATGCATGCCATCATTAAGGTTCGCGTTGAGATACCTGATGAGGAAAATGGCGGATATAAAAAGCAGATTATTGAAACTACCGTTGGAAGAGTATTGTTCAACGACGTGGTCCCCAAAGAATTTGGCTTTATCAACCGCCTTCTGACCAAAAAATCCGTTCGTGATATTATTGGGGAGATGCTCAAGAAAACCGGAAATAAGAAAACAGTCAAATTCCTTGATGACATCAAGTATCTTGGATATCGAATGTCATACGAAGGAGGCCTTTCCTTTAACATCGGTGATGTAATTGTTCCGGAGATTAAAGAGGAAATGATCGTAAAAGCACATGAAGAAGTTGACGAAGTATTGAACAACTACAACATGGGCTTTATCACAAACACCGAGCGTTATAATCAGATTATTGATATCTGGACACATACAAACTCCCACCTGACCAATGAGCTAATGAAACAGCTCACCAACGACAAGCAGGGATTCAACCCAGTGTTTATGATGTTGGATTCGGGAGCCCGTGGATCGAAAGAGCAGATCCGTCAGCTCTCCGGCATGCGTGGTTTGATGGCAAAGCCTCAAAAGTCAGGAACGACAGGAGCAGAGATTATCGAAAACCCGATTTTGTCAAACTTTAAAGAAGGACTATCGGTACTGGAGTATTTTATTTCCACGCACGGTGCTCGTAAAGGTTTGGCCGATACAGCCCTAAAAACAGCTGATGCCGGTTATCTGACACGACGCCTGGTTGATGTTGCTCAGGATGTGATTATTTCGGAAGAAGACTGTGGCACTTTACGTGGATTAACAGCCACAGCACTAAAACGTAACGAAGAAATTGTAGAAACCCTTTACGATCGTATTCTGGGTCGTGTATCACTGCATGATGTCTTTCATCCTTTAACGGGAGAACTACTGGTCTCTTCCGGTCAGGAAATATCGGAAGCCATTGCTCAACATATTGCAGACTCGCCGATTGAAAGCGTTGAGATACGTTCGGTATTAACCTGTGAATCAAGAGTTGGTGTTTGTAGCAAATGCTACGGACGTAATCTTGCCACCGGACGCCTTACCGAGCGCGGCGAATCAGTCGGTGTTATTGCTGCTCAATCAATCGGAGAGCCTGGTACCCAGCTTACACTAAGAACCTTCCACGTTGGTGGTACCGCTTCAAACATTGCGGTTGAAAACAGGATCACTGCTAAAAATGATGGATTTCTCGAAATTGATGAATTGCGTGATGTCGATTACCAGGACAAAGATGGCAATGACTATAAAGTCGTTGTCGGACGTTCAGCTGAACTCCGCCTTGTGGATAAAGAAACCAATGTGGTATTAGCTTCCAATAATATTCCCTATGGTTCTCACCTGTATAAACAGGATGGTGATCAAGTGAAAAAAGGCGAATTGATTTGCGACTGGGATCCATACAATGCATTGATCATTACAGATAGTACGGGCACGATCCACTTTAAAAACGTAGTAGAGAATGAGACCTATAAAGTTGTTTCGGACGAACAGACCGGATATCAGGAAAAGGTTGTCATCGAATCGCGCCGTCGTTCCAAAAATCCATCAATACAGATTATTGACAACAACGACGAGCTGATCAAGGTTTATGACATGCCCGTAGGTGCGCATATCATGATCGAAGAAGGACAAAAGGTCAAACCCGGAGATACACTCTGTAAAATACCGAGAGCACTTGGTAAATCAGGCGATATCACCGGAGGATTGCCCCGGGTTACAGAATTGTTTGAAGCAAGAAACCCCTCCGACCCTGCTACGGTATCAGAAATCGATGGTGTTGTGTCTTTTGGTAAGAAGCTAAAACGTGGTAACCGCGAAGTCATCATCACTTCTAAAACAGGAGAAACGAAGAAATATCTTATCTCCACCTCCAAGCAGATACTGGCACAGGAAAACGACTTTGTCAAAGCCGGAACACCATTGTCCGACGGAGCTATGACCCCGGCGGATATCCTGTCGGTTAAAGGACCTACGAAAGTGCAGGAGTATATTGTCAACGAGGTGCAGGAAGTTTATCGTCTGCAGGGTGTAAAGATTAATGATAAACACTTTGAAGTTATTGTCCGTCAGATGATGCGCAAGGTTGAAATCAGCGATCCCGGAGACACCCGCTTTCTGGAGAGTGAAATTGTTGAAAAAACCGACTTCCAGGAAGAAAATGACTGGATATTTAACAAGCAGGTGGTTGAAGACCCGGGCGATTCCGAACGCTTAAAGCCTGGTCAGATCATTAGTGCACGTAAGTTGCGCGAAGAAAACTCCATGTTGCGTCGTCAGGATAAAAAACTTGTTGTAGCACGCGAAGCACAGCCGGCGACAGCTAAGCAGGTGCTTCAGGGCATTACTAAGGCCTCACTGCAAACAAAAAGCTTTATCTCTGCTGCTTCCTTCCAGGAAACAACCAAAGTCTTAACCGAAGCTGCTGTTAATGCAAAAGTTGATAATCTGAAGGGGCTCAAAGAAAATGTTATTGTTGGGCATAAAATCCCTGCAGGAACAGGCCTTAGAGATTATGAAGACATCATTGTCGGCTCGCAGGAGGAATATGATAAACTGACCAGACAAGCTGAAGGAAATGATGAAGCAACAACATTGAAAGAGCCTACAGAAAACACTTAAAATTCAAATCCTATGGACGAAAAACAAAAACAACCAGACCCGAACCAAATGAATATTGAACTCGATGATGCTATCGCGGAAGGAATTTACTCCAACCTGGCCATCATCAACCATTCAAATTCAGAATTTGTTATCGACTTTATCCGGTTGATGCCGGGAGTACCAAAAGCAAAGGTCAAATCCCGGGTTATCTTAACACCACATCATGCGAAGCGCTTTTTAAGGGCTTTAAATGATAATGTGAAGAAGTTTGAGTCTATGAATGGAGAAATTGAAGACAGCGAACCAAATAATCAGGCCCCTCCGATGAATATGGGAGGACCCACACAAGCGTGATAAAAAAAAAGTGCAGATCAAAAGACCTGCACTTTTTTTTTTGTTCGCATAGTTGATTATGCAATATCAATAGTACTGTCCAGATATATATCCTGGATGGCATTCAGAAGTTTCACGCCCTCCTTCAGGGGCTTTTGAAATGCCTTTCGGCCGGTGATTAAGCCCATTCCGCCAGCACGTTTATTGATAATGGCTGTTTCGATAGCATCCGCCAGATCACTTTCACCTTTGGATGCACCACCACTGTTGATCAATCCAGAGCGCCCCATATAGTTATTGATAACCTGATAGCGTGTCAGGTCTATGGGATGGTCAGAGCTAAGCTCCGAATATACTTTATCATGTGTTTTACCAAATCCGATGGCAGGGAATCCGCCGTTATTGAGCGGCATCTTTTGCTTAATGATATCGGCCTGGATAGTAACGCCCAAATGGTTGGCCTGAGCAGTAAGATCAGCAGCTACATGATAGTCTTTATCCCCTTTAAACTCACTATTTCTCAGATAACACCATAAAACGGTATACATCCCTAACTCGTGGGCACGCTCAAAGGCCTGAGCAATTTCAATAATCTGACGATTGGATTCTGAAGAGCCAAAGTAAATGGTAGCACCAATTCCGGCAGCGCCCATTTCCCAGGCTTCCTCAACACTTCCAAACTGTATCTGGTCGTAGGTGTTGGGGTAAGTCAGCAGCTCGTTGTGATTAATCTTGACAATAAAGGGAATCTTATGCGCATATTTCCGCGAGACCGCCGCCAGCACGCCCATAGTAGAAGCTACAGCATTGGTTCCCCCTTCAATCGCCAACTTAACAATATTTTCCGGGTCAAAGTAATCCGGATTGGGAGCAAAAGAAGCTCCGGCAGAGTGTTCTATCCCCTGATCTACCGGCAAAACAGACAAGTATCCTGTCCCCGCCAGGCGTCCATGATCGAAGGTATTCTGTAAATTTCTCAAAACCTTCGAATTGCGGTTTGAGTGATAAAACACCCTGTCTACAAAATCGGGACCCGGCAAATGCAAACGACTTTTGTCTACTGTCTTACTCTGATGTTCCAGCAGACTTTTTGCCTTTGTCTCGCCCAATAGCTTTACAATATCATTGGTATTCATAATTATAAGTTTTGGTTTTTAAATAAATTATCTGATGTCACCATATGTGCTCCGGCATTTTTCATTTCCCGGATAGCGGCTTCGCCATCGCCAGGGTTCACATTCACCGGTCGTATACCATCTTCAATAACACAGGTATCAAACCCGGCTTCCAAAGCACTTAGCACACTATCTTTTACACAATAATCTGTTGTCAGACCGGCAATATAAAGACGATCTGCTCCTTTATCCTTCAAATAGGTCTGAAGATTCAGGTTTGTAGCTTCGAAGGCTGAATAACCATCATCTTTACCTTCTGTCCCCTTCAAAAACACCTGATGAATAAGGTCTTTTTCCAGCTCCGGATGAAACGCTGCGCCCCAGGTATCCTGAATACAGTGCAACGGCCACTTTTCAAAGTGCACCGATTCTTTGGGGTGCCAGTCTTTGGAGGCCACAACAATATCAAAACGACTCATGATATTATTGATTACAGGAACCACCTGATCGCCTTCCGGCGCAGCCAAAGCACCTCCGGGACAAAAGTCATTCTGCACATCAACAATAAGTAATGCATCCATAATTAACCTCCGTATTTTTGTTTTTTAAAAGCAATAGCGTCCCGCAATTCAAGGAGTTTTTGGCTAAGGCCAACTTTATAGATATGCGGATTTTCCAGTCGCGTCATCGAATCATCCATCAAAGCAAAGCGATCCTGAGCATAGGCGGCAATTTCCTTAAGACTGGTTTCAGGCATCAAGGGCTGCCCATTGCTCACCACAGGCCTTAGCAGTCGCTCATATTCATATGACTGCAGCGCACAGGTGCGGCTTTTATGATGGGGATGAATTATAAAATCCACTTTATCTTCATCCTCCAATATAACAGCGTCAGCATAAAAATGGTTCGCGTGATCGTAATAACGAAGCACGTTCTTTTTCCCGGGCAAAGAGAGCTTTGTCACATTTTCGGATACCTTCAGACGCGGGGTGTTGCCAAATTCCGACATTTTGTATACGCCATCAAGTGCAGCATCAGGCGCTCCGGTTATCAGGCTTGTTCCTACACCAAAAACATCAATCGGGGCCTTTTGCATATTTAGCGAGCGAATAAGATATTCATCCAACTGATTTGATACGACAATATTGACATCGTAGAACCCGTTATCATCAAGTTCCTGCCGGACTTTTTTAGACAGATACGCCAGATCGCCACTGTCCAGGCGTATCCCCTTTAAAGAATAGCCTTTTGCTTTAAGCTCCGAAGCGATAATCAAAGCATTTTTCAATCCACTCTTCAGCGTATCATAGGTGTCGATCAACAAAGTGCAGTTTTCGGGATACAGCCTTGCAAAAGCACGAAAGGCTTCCAGCTCAGTATCAAAACTCTGTATCCAGCTATGAGCCATAGTTCCTCCCACCGGCAGGTGGAAATCCTTTCCAGCCATCACATGAGAGCTTGAATTGGCTCCTCCGATAAAGGCAGAGCGCGCTGCATACATACTGGCCAGGCCCTGAGCTCTACGCAAACCAAAGTCAATGAGTTTGCGCTCACCGGCTTCTTTACGCATGCGGATAGCTTTTGTCGAAATCAACGAAGAAAAATTTATGATGTTGAGCAACATCGACTCGACCAGTTGTGTTTCAACGATGGTGCCGCTAACACGGACCACAGGCTCCAGCGGAAAGACTACCTCGCCTTCGCGACAGGATACAATCTCTCCCTGAAAGCGGAACGTCCGCAAATAGTCCAAAAATGATGACTTAAAACCCTGCTCCTTAAGGTAGTGCAAGTCTTCATCGGTATACCGGAAATTCGCTAACTGCCGCAGAAATTCCTCGAGGCCACTGAAAATAACATAACCGCCACCAAAAGGATTTTTGCGAAAGAAATAGTCGAATGTTGCCTGTTCTTCCTGCCGCCCTTCAGCAAAGTAGCCCTGGGCCATAGTCAGCTCATAATAATCAGTATATAATCCGGTGCTGCGTTGATGGTACATCTGGCTTTTCTTTGCTTTATCTTATTAAACAACAAAGTTAAGGTTTTGTGTGATATTTATAAAATAAAGTGTGATTTATCCACCTTTTTTTCTTCCTAAGATTTTTGTATTTTTGCAAAGAGAGTTGGATGACCCTGTTTACTTCCGTCAAATTTCTCACTACTTGCACATGTGTTGTCCAGCTCTTGTTTTTGTCTTAGTCATAAAACATCCATGAAAGTCCGAACTGAAAAGCCTCATCCCGCATAGGATAAGAAGGCATCAGAAAATAGCGATGGTCTTCCAGCAGAGCATTAAGATGAGAATAGCGGACAAAAATCCTGGTTCGCTTGATATAAAAATTAGCAAAGACATCAAGATAAGGGTAATTACCGATAGCTTGCGCATCATTAAGGGCAAAGGTCTGTGTAGCAGGAATATATTGATGCCCTTTAAACGAAGCATGATAGCGCAACTGAGCACCTACCTGCGTTTTCAGTACATCCTCGATCAAATTAAATGAATAAAAAAGCTCGTGTTGCGA
>JBNJHE010000114.1:0-7605 GCA_051748205.1 Bacteroidota bacterium
GCTCGGTTCATCTGTTTATAATTTTGCTCCTTGTTTCTTGCTTGCCCCGTTAAATACGACGTTAGGAGCATATTTAACGGTGTTCCTTGTTCGGTGTTTCTCAGGTAATTTCCTACGAAAAAGTATAAGGCATAATAAACCTAACTAATCCCCGGAAGAATTATTATTTTCCAGCGCATCCCAAAACTCCACGGCTTTGCGCAAGTGAGGAATAACAATAGTTCCTCCGACCAGGTTGGCAATTGAAAAAACCTCAAAGATCTGATTTTTGGATACCCCCAGCTCATAACATTTTTGCAAATGATAGTAAACGCAATCATCACATTTTAGCACCATTGAAGTAGCCAGCCCAATCATTTCTTTTGTCACAACGGAGAGCTCTCCGGGCAGATAAGCATTCGTATCCAGGTTGAAAATTCTTTTTAACACCTTATTATCAGCTTCCAGAATGCGCTGATTCATTTTGTCGCGATATTCATTAAACTCTTTTACGGGGTCCTGCATATAAATTTATTTTCATGTTCAAAAATAATAAAAACCTTTTGAAGAAGAATCTTTATTGTGGTGGCAAGCTATCTTGCTTAGGCGAAAAAACATAAAACAATCAAAGGATACCCGACTCGATAATATCGTGAATATGAACCATTCCCAGATACACTTCTTCCTTTTCAATAATCACCTGAGTAATATTATTTTCTCTCATGATAGCAAGGGCATCTACGGCAAGCATGTCCGGGTGTAAACTTTTAGGATTATGTGACATAATATCCCTGGCTTTGATATTGCCTGGATTTTGATATTGCTGCAACATCCGCCTCAAATCACCGTCGGTAATTATCCCTCTAACCCGGTTATTTTCAAGTACAGCAGTAGCACCCAATCGTTTAGACGAGATCTCCATAATAACTTGCCGGATGTCATCATCTGCATAAACCAGGGGTTTCTCATTATGAATATAAAGATCAGAAACTCTAAGATACATCTTTTTTCCCAGAGTTCCGCCAGGGTGCAAAACAGCAAAGTCATCCTGAGTAAAGCCCCGGGCTTCGATAAGGGCTATAGCCAGGGCATCCCCCATTACCATCTGAGCTGTGGT
This sequence comes from Bacteroidota bacterium, assembly GCA_051748205.1. GTDB lineage: Bacteria > Bacteroidota > Bacteroidia > Bacteroidales > PWNQ01 > PWNQ01. The sequence goes on from JBNJHE010000114.1 coordinate 1,097, forward strand.
GCTGGTTGTCGGCGCCAGATTATTTGGACAAGCCTCTTTATCGACAGTAGCATCCAACACAAAATCGGTTTGTTTGGCCAAATAAGAATCCATATTCCCAATTAATGCCACTAAAGGATTTCCCCTGGCTTTAATCAAGGGGATTAACACCTTAATCTCGGGAGTATTCCCACTTTTTGAAATGCATAAAACGATGTCCTCCTGACGTATCATGCCCAGATCACCATGAACAGCATCGGCTGCATGCATAAACACAGCTGTGGTACCCGTTGAGTTTAGAGTAGCAACAATTTTGGAAGCGATAATTGCACTTTTCCCAATTCCGGTAACAATAAGTCGCCCTTTCGACCTTAACACCAGGTTAACAACCTGAACAAAGTCATGGTTAATTCTGTTTGTTAGAAGATTAATTGCATCAGCTTCTTGTTTAATCGTATCAATTGCAACCTGTCTGATAATATCTTTATTTGTCAAAACGTATATAGTGTTTGTTTTTGACAAAAATAAACATTTCAAGGAAGAGGAATAGCTTTTAAAGCTTCTAAAAATAATATGATTTCCTTATTTGATTGTTCTATGAATAAACTATTTTTGTCGACATTTACAAACAGGGTTATTACTAAGCTAAAAATAATTTGTATATTTGATTACCCCGAAGGGGTAACAGATATTGAGGTTATAGAATGAGAACAACTGACAATCAACTACATAAACTACTAAAGCAGATTTTTGGATTCAGTAGTTTTAAAGGCAACCAGTTGGAGATTATCAAAAATGTACTTAACAGAAAAGACACTTTTGTAATCATGCCAACGGGTGGCGGGAAATCTATGTGCTACCAATTACCAGCATTAATGGAAAAAGGGACAGCAATAATTGTTTCCCCACTCATTGCATTAATGAAAAATCAGGTAGATGTCATACGAAATTACGGCACCGAAAACGGGATTGCCCATGTACTCAACTCATCCTTAACAAAAAACCAGCTATTAACGGTACAAAATGATGTAAGGCGAGGAATCACCAAGCTTTTATATGTTGCACCAGAATCGTTGGCCAAAGAGGAAAACATCGAATTTTTCAAGAAAGTAAAAATCTCTTTTTTTGCAGTAGATGAGGCGCATTGTATTTCAGAGTGGGGTCATGATTTCCGTCCGGAGTATCGCCGTTTACGCCCCACCATAACAGCAATCGGGCAAGATGTGCCAGTAATTGCCTTAACAGCAACAGCCACACCCAAAGTACAGGAAGACATTTTAAAAAACCTGGAAATCCCAAAAGCCGATGTGTATATTTCTTCCTTCAACAGGCCCAATCTATATTACGAAGTTCGTCCAAAGACCAAAAATGTAATTCCGGATATCATCAAATTTATAAAAGAAAGACCGGGCAAATCGGGAATTGTGTATTGTTTAAGCCGTAAGAAAGTAGAGGAAATAGCAGAAACACTTCAGGTTAATGGGATTAAAGCATTACCCTATCATGCCGGGCTTGATTCAGCAACACGGGTAAAAAACCAGGATATGTTCCTGATGGAACAAGCAGACGTTATTGTCGCTACGATTGCTTTTGGGATGGGCATTGACAAACCGGATATCCGATTTGTCATCCATCATGATATTCCCAAAAGTCTGGAAAGCTATTATCAGGAAACCGGCCGGGGAGGTCGTGACGACGGTGAAGGATATTGTCTGGTGTATTATTCCTATGATGACATTGTGAAACTGGAAAAGTTTCTCAAAGGAAAACCTGTGGCCGAGCAGGAAATTTCGCGCCAACTGCTGAATGAAACCGTTGCCTATGCTGAATCAGCCATGTGCAGGAGGAAGATTTTGCTGGATTATTTTGGAGAGACCTACAAACAGGACAACTGTGGATCCTGTGACAACTGTCTGCACCCAAAAGAAACCTTTGAAGGAGCCGATTATATCCGTACAGTTCTTAAAGCTGTACTTGCTGTAAAAGAACAATTCAAACCCAAGCACCTGATTGATGTATTACTGGGAAAACAAACCAGTGAAATTAATGCTTACAAACATGATAAATTAGATATCTTTGGAAAGGGAAACGATCAGGATAAACAGCTCTGGTCTGCCGCCATTCGCTATGGTATTATTAAAGGTTTTTTGAAAAAAGACATTGAAAACTACGGACTAATAAAAATTACAGACAAAGGAAAAGACTATTTGGAAAATTCGTATTCTATTATGATGGCTAAAGATAGAGATTTTGATGAGATTGAAAACCAAGACCAATTGGCGTCCGCTCAGCATACGAGCTCGGTCGACAACACGCTTTTTTCCATGCTGAAAGATTTGCGAAAGAAGATATCGCTTAAAGAAGACCTCCCGCCTTTTGTTATCTTTCAGGATCCCTCGCTGGAAGAAATGGCAATTAATTTTCCGATTACCAAAGATGAGCTTACGCAAATTTCGGGTGTAGGAACTGGTAAAGCAGCCAAGTATGGGAAACCATTTCTGGAATTAATCGAAAACTATGTGGAAGAAAATGAAATCATCCGGCCCAACGACATGATTGTCAAGTCTGTCGTAAACAAGTCGGGATTAAAGGTACATATTATCCGTAGTATTGACCGTCGTTTATCTTTAGAAGACATTGCACATGCTAAAGGTCTTAGTAAAGAAGAGCTCATTACAGAAATTGAGCATATCGTCGCCTCAGGCACAAAATTGAATATTGACTACTACATCGATGAAGTTGTAGACCAATACCATCAGGAAGATATCATGGACTATTTTATGGAAGAAGCCGAGTCAGACTCCATAGAGCAGGCCCTGGAAGACCTTGGCGAAGATGAGTATACAGAGGAAGAAATTCGATTAGTACGAATAAAATTTATGTCAAAATATGGAAACTAATAGCATGAAAACAAAAATTAGCATTCTGATTATTACAAATATCGTCTTACTCATTGGCGTGATTATTCTTTTTATCCTGTTCTTCTCAAGCAGACAGGGACAAACAGCTAAGCAAGCCAATCAGGCTAAAGACAGTTCAGCGATGAGCACATCCTCGTTTTCTGATTCCAGCCTGGCGATTGCCTATATCAATACCGATTCGGTTTTGAGCCAATATAAAATGGTACAAAGTCTGGAAGGACAACTCAAAGGCGAAGGAGAAAACATGAAAGCCGAACTGCAACGCCGTCAAAGACAATTACAACAAGAATTTCAGGACTACCAAAAACGAGTTCAAAATAATACTATTTCTGTTGACGAAGCAAAACAAATTGAACAGGAATTAATGGAAAAAGAACAACAGCTTTATCAACTGCAACAGAATTATACCGAACAATACACAAATAAAACAATGGGAATGAACCAGGTGCTCGTGGACACCGTAAGAAGCTTCCTATCACGCTATACCAGAAATAATCCATTTGATTATGTCCTTGCAAGATCCGTCGCTAAAAATAACATCCTCTTTGCAAAAGAATCCTATGATATCACCAAAGATGTGATTGAGAAAATGAATCAGGAATACGATCAACAAGAAAATAATAAGTAGCTCTTATTTCCAATCATCTTTCAAAATTTGAAAACCATGATTACCAGAAGATTCCTAATATTCCTCCTTTTTCTGACGACGCTGCTCATTAGTTTTGCCTGCTCAAATCAATCAGATGAACAAAACCAGAGCATACAGTCCGACACAGCAAACTCCACAGCAGCAGCACAAGTTACGGAAGCTGTGCCAGGCCAGTCGGCCATAATCGAGAAGTATGACAATGGCAGCAAAAAAATTGTCCGGCAGTATGAACAAGATACCGTAAATTATACTGAATGGCAATACTACCCGGATGGCTCGCTAAAAATGAAAGGCAATATTAGGAACAATGAACGGAATGGTTTATGGAGATTTTTCTATAAACAAGGGAGCTTATGGACTACAGCAGAATACCAGGATGGAAAAGAACATGGATTAAAAGTCACTTATTATCCGAATGGAAACACGCGGTATCATGGTGAAAAACATCATGGAAACCGAACCGGCACCTGGAAGTTTTATCATGAAAATGGAGAAAAAGCCAAAGAAGTCGACTACGAAGAACACTGATTTTCATCTGTCTAAATTTTATTAAATAGGTACGATGGAGCTCGCCATGACACATCATCTTTTTACTATACACTTTTCATTTTATTTAATCATGCGTGTGTGTGTTAAGGTTTTTGTCATGGCTCGGTTCATCTATCTAAATTTTATTAAATAGGTACGATGTTTACCCCGTCTTTTTTTTCGGGGGAGCTCGCATGCAATAGCCCACCTAAGGCGGGTCATGCTCGGTTCAATTCACCTATTTCTTCTATTAAACTAATTGCAGAACAACCCATCTCAGCAAAACAGATATTATCTCTGATTTCTCCTGATATTTCCCCCTATTGTTCCTGATTGTTCACGCACCCCATACAAAAATCCACAGTGTCTGGAATAAAATGTTAACATACATTAAACTTTTTACAAAAAACACAGTCACAAGAGAAAGTCATCAAACTTAAGTATTATGATTTTCAACAGACATCTCATCACGCCATTGTTCTTTCTATTATTTACCTTAAGTTCAACTTCAGTTTTAAGCCAGAGCTGCCATGTTTCCGCCAATGTAAATCCACAAACAATTTGCTCGGGAGAAACTGTTAATCTATCAGCCAGTGGAAGCTGCGATTACATCATGTACGAAACATTTAATGATGCTTCTGCTGATGTAGGTTGGGATTCGGTAAGCACAGCTATGTATAATAATCCATGCGGTCCGGGCCCCGATAGTCTATATATCTGGTTTAAAGATTGGGACAGGGCACTGATTACTGAAGACCTTGATTTGAGTTCGGGCAATTGCACTGTCAAGTGGTGGATGCGTTATGGCCGGACCTCTGGTGGTGGCAACTGTAATTACCCCAACACAGGCTCAGAAGGAGTTCGTATTGAATATTCCACAGATCAGGGTATGACCTGGGACAATTTTCCAGGTCCCAACCAACAACCTACAGGCAACACAAACCCAGACCCACCCTACACAACCAATATACCGGGCAGCGGATACTACTGGGCTCCTGACGCCCAACAATTAAGCAGTGAAATCTATTATTGGAATCAATATGAAAACACATTTCCATTAGTGGCAATGACTTCAAACACACGCATTCGATTATCACAAGACTCCCATTCCGGACCAGGCTATGACAGCTGGGGCATAGACAATTTTTTTGTACAGTGCTCCAGTTCAGGTAATCCCAATGTAAGCTGGAGTCATGGGCCCACATCACTCACTCCCCCTCCCATAACGCTGACAAATCCCGGCAATACTCCCCTGGACACCTGTTTTATTGTCACAATATCCGATTCTTCCGATACGGCTACAGATACCGTTTGCGTAACGGTAAACCCAAGCCCAACATCCGACTTCAGCCTATCCGACAGCAATCTGTGCCTAAATGACTCCCTCACGATAAGCTATAGCGGCAATGCCAGTTCTCAGGCTACCTATCATTGGACTTTTAATGACACATCAATGTCCGGAGAAGGGCCCCATAGTGTCCAAACCTATTCAACAGGAACAAAAACCATCTCCCTAACCGTTACCGACACATTATGTATGTCACCAACCACAAGCAAAACGGTGGAAGTTCACCCCTTCCCTTCAGTCAGCTTTATACCATCGACAACGGCAGGATGCACACAAACCCCGATATCCTTTACAAACCAAACGCAACCGGCAAACAGTTCTTATCTATGGGATTTCGGCGACGGGCAAACAAGCAGCCAAATAAATCCCTCGCACGCCTACGACAGCAGCGGCACTTTCATGATATCCTTAACCGCAATATCTCCTTTTGGATGCCAGGATTCATTAACCCATATCCCCATTCATGTCAATAAACGTCCAAAGGCTATGATTGATACGCAAATGATTAGCACCAGTGAAATCATCTATACCGATATCTCACAAGCTGGAGATTCGTCCTGCTTTCTCAACCAACGCTTATGGAATTTCAGCTCTTCCGCAACACCTCAAGCAAGTCAGGATAGCATTGTTCAGGTAAGCTATCCTTTTGGAGGAACCTTCAAAGCCATGCTAATTACAACCAACAACAAAGGATGTCAGGATACTGCAACGATGTACACTGTGATTACAAGCATCCATCAACATAAACAAAATGAAAAGATCAAGCTCTATCCGAATCCTACATCAGGAGCTATCACTGTAGAACTCCCTGATGATATGGATCCGGGATCGACCATTACACTCCATGATAACAAGGGGCGAATCATTTTAACGCGTAAAACAAAGAATAAAAAGAGCCTTAAACTTAATCTTGGGACACAGGCAAAAGGCACATATTTCCTGACGATTAAATACAACGGCTCACTAATTACAAAGAAGATCAACCTGCAATAATACACTTATCATCAACTAAACTGACGACCCTGTCCTGACTTAAGATGCTTTTCACGTTTCATCGCTGCCCTTTTAGTCTGGAATTGCTCGA
>JBNJHE010000115.1:0-7597 GCA_051748205.1 Bacteroidota bacterium
TCTCTTAAGTCTCTTAAGTCTCTTAAGTCTCTTCGTTCGCCCTATCGCATCATCGCTTCATCGCCTCCTCGCATTAACGCCATTTAATCATCACCGTATGTGTTTCTCTTCGGACGAATTATGGCCGGTTAACATTTATTAAACAGCCTGATAGCGTGAATTGTTCATTGTTAGCTATGATGGTTAAACAGTGTTGACAAAGCACTGATTTATTCGTTCCTGGTTTTGTCCATTTTCCTCAGCACAGAAATTAATTCTTGAGTGCAGCCTCAAAAAAACACCTTGTGGCCCCGGGAATCTGTTTGTTTTTTGGTATGCCTGTCTTTTTGTTTGTTTCCAGGCTGCTTTTATCTTACTTTTGAAAGCTGGTTGTTTGTAAAAAAGCCGGAAGAAGTAAAAACAGTTTAAATTTATAGTGATGAAGAAAATCGTACATCTGACAGGATTGGTATTGCTGTTGTTAATCTCTGTCTGCTCATATAGTCAAAACAGAACCGAAAAAACCACTGTGGTAATCAAGGACTTTGGCTTGCTTGAATCCCATAAGCTCAACATTAAGTATCAGTTGGAGCCATTGTTGTATATGGCATCAGGGCAAGATAGTATCAGGCTTGCGGAAATCAAAAAACAATATTCCGAAGATGAAATTTTGAACAGACTAATCGCGGCTTTTGATGAAGTTTTTAGTGAAGAAGAAATCAATGACTTATATACATTTACCCAGAGCAGCGCATTTGAAAAACTGATGTCACCAGAAAAAAATGTTTACAGCCAAATATCTGCCCGGTTCATTAATGTTGAAAATGAGTTGGATTCAATAAGCAGAAATATTGAAAATCGGATAAAAGAGCGTGACGATTCTGCGGAAGCAGAGGGGTTTAAGCCGATACCTGTTGAGCGGGAAAACGGCCTGTATGCAACCATCGATTATTCGGCCTCTGCAAATCCTAAAGATATCAAGCTGGAAAAGCATCCCGGACTTACATTTCGGGATGTCAAAGAGGTAAGAAAAGATATAAACCGTCATTATAACCGGCCGGAAATTCGTTTACTGCTAACACGCGAGGGCGCCCGGAAGTTTTATGTGCTGACGAAAGAAAATATCGGCAAACCGATTGCCTTTGTAATTGATAAGCACATTGTTTATCTGCCACATGTGCAGTCTGCCATAAATGGAGGAAAAGCTATTATTGGTGGTGACTTTTCTGATGAAGAATTGGATAAGATAATTGACATCATTCGAGATGAATCGAAAGAATAAATCTTTTGATGATTTGGATTTGCTTTTATTAATGAGAGTATTATTAATCGTATATGTATTGCTCAAAAACATTGAAACAGTATGGATTGTCCACTTTGTCAAACAATCTTAAGTAGTAAAAAAGATGATGAATACTTTATATGTCCAACTTGTGGTGCATTAGTCAAAGATCAGAAGTTCTATATCTCTTTAGAGGAAGAGAAAGACAGGTATGAAGAGCACAATAATGATGTGCATGATACAGGTTATCAGAAATTTACTGCTCCGGTTACTCAGGCGATACTCGAGAATTATGAGCCTCATCATATCGGATTGGACTATGGTTGCGGAACCGGACCTGTTATTTCAAAAATGCTTAGCGATCAGGGATATCAGCTTAAACTTTATGATCCTTTTTTTTATCCCGACAAGGATTACCTGAATCATGCGTATGATTATATATATAGTTGTGAAGTCTTTGAGCATTTTTTCAGGCCCCGGCAAGAGATAGAAAAGCTACTGACACTTTTAAAACCCGGTGGCCTTTTGATCATTATGACGCATCTTTATAATCCGGCCATTAACTTCGCAAACTGGTATTACCGTAATGATCCCACTCATGTATTTATTTATACCAGAAAAACCATTCGCTTTATTGCCGACGGGTTTCCCGTGGTCATAGAAGATTTAGATGACAGAAGAATTATATTCCGCAAAGTAAAATAGTGCCTTAATGGACATGTTTATAGTCTGTCAGAAATGATTTTTTCTGTGTATCTTTATCAAAAAATAATCAATTCGTTCGCTTTTTGTAATTGACTTATAATGAATTGCATGAAAAAATACCTAAGCATAATTTGTTTAATTCCTTTGTTATTAAGTTGTAACTTGCTTTCCCGGCAGCATCAACCCGAAAAGACAGTGCAGTCCGATAATCAGGATATTCAGGGCGAGTATTACTTTTCTGCTGATTTTGATGGATCTGAAATTCAGTATAAACAGGATCAAGATGATTACTTAAATGTTTATGGAGAGGGAGTATGGGCCAATGATTCGGGGATTATTGAGGGGGAATACTTTTCAGCATTTATGCAATATCAAGCCGTAAAAAATAAGGCCTATTTTGGCTTTATTGTAAATTTTGAAAAGTCATCCGAACCAAATCTACAGGAGATTTTTGATGCCTTTAGCACTGGCGCCTGGGATTTTGCTGTTGTTGACACTGTCAATCAGGCCCGTATTATCAAGCCCGGGGCGTATATTGATATAGTGGATCAAGAGGGAAAGCTTTGGAGTTCTACCTATATTAATAATAACCAGGACAGTAAATTTAAGGTGCTGGAGATCGTCGATAATGAGGAGAGTCTGAGTAGAAAAACCATAACAGTGGAGTTTAGCTGTACACTTTTTGATTTGCAGGGGAATACAAAGCAAATCACCAACGGAAAAGCCAGGGGAATGCTATTTATGGTGAATTGATGATTTATTGATGCGTAGATTTTGTTATGTCCGAAGGCTCTGTTATGCTGAAAGCTATCTGTGAAAGAAAACGAATTGGGTTTTCAATGCTTGACCGGAATCAATCATAGAAAGTGAGCTTTAAGGGCTGGCCTAAAGTTGAACACGCTGAACAAATCTTTTAAATGATGACACAAAAAAAGTTTTTATACACAATTTTAGTTTTTACAATCATGGCAGGATTATTCTCGTGCAGCACTATCCCCAAAGGGGTAACGGCTGTTAAACCTTTTGAAAAGGAAAAATACCTTGGAAGTTGGTATGAAATTGCCAGGTTTGACTTTCGCTTTGAAAAGCATATGAATAACACAACTGCGGAGTATTCGTTGAATGATGATGGTAGCATAAAGGTTAAAAACCAGGGTTATGATACACTGAAACAAGAATGGAAGCAAGCCACCGGAAAGGCGAAGTTTGTCAGGGATGAAAATACGGCTATGCTGAAAGTGTCTTTTTTTGGGCCGTTTTATTCGGGGTATAATGTTATTGCACTTGATCAGAAGTATCAATATGCATTGGTTTCCGGAGCGAGTTTGGACTATTTATGGATACTCTCACGAAAAAAGACTATTCCGGAAGATGTTAAAAAAGAATATCTTAAGATTGCCGCGGATGCCGGGTTTGATATTTCTCAACTGCTATGGATTGAGCATGAATAGAAAAGCATCTTTGTATTAAAACGGCTGCAAAGGATAGCAGTTTTTTTGACTTTGGTGGCAATAATTTGTACCGCTCAGCAGCATAAAAATCATGAACAGATGATGGTGTGGGCTGGTTGTTATAATGATTTTTAGACGTAACAGCACTCTTAGGAAAGCCTGTTTGCTGAATGGTTTCAGCCATATATTTTATATTTTCTTTATATCATTACCACTTTCTTTTATAAAATCTTTACAAAATCATTGTTTGCTTTGCTATGAATGATAACAGGCGAAAAAGCTTTAGAAATCATGGTATAGCTAAGGGATTAGTGATGATAAAAGTTATTGATGTTAAAGAAATATTGAGGCTGCTAAGCCGGATATTGTTGCTTTTAATAGGGGCCTTGTTGGTTAATGCTGTTATCGCCTGGTTTATAGGGGATCCATATATGCCTTTTGTGATCACCGCTGGTGTAGCAGGGCTATTATCCTTTGTTTTTTATTTGGGTAAAAGAAGATGTAAAACGGAGAGCAGGTTTCGGTTAAAGGAAGCCTACATTACTGTCATCAGTTCGTGGGTGCTTTTTAGCCTGATAGGAACTTTGCCATATCTGATTTCCGGAGCCATTCCTTCATTCATTGATGCATTTTTTGAGACAGTTTCAGGATTCACAACTACTGGTTCCTCTATATTGACAGATATAGAAAGCTTACCGATGTCTGTTTTGTTTTGGAGGAGTTTTTCACACTGGCTTGGCGGAATTGGCATTGTGGTTTTATTCATTGTCATTATGCCGGGCTTAAAAATTGGTGGATATCATCTTTTTACTTTAGAATCTTCATTGCAGGAGAAGGTAGAGCCACGAGTGAAAAGGGTGGGCCTCAGTATATTAAAGATATATATCCTGTTGACAGTCATAGAGACTGGCTTGCTGCTTTTTGGAGGGATGAATCTTTTTGAAAGTGTTACACATGCTTTTGGGACGATCGCTACAGGAGGCTTTTCGCCTAAAAATGATAGCCTCGCCGGGTATTCGCCATACATCCAATATGTTGTAATGATTTTTATGCTGCTGAGCGGTACAAATTTTATTATCCATTATTATCTTTTGACGCATAACTATAACAAAATCAAAAAGAATGAAGAATTGCGTTTTTATCTGTTGGTGGTTTTACTATCGGGTCTATTGATCACTGTGGTATTGTTTTTTAAGCTGGGTAAGCCTTTAGAAACTTCATTCAGGGATTCTTTTTTTCAAATAGTATCTGTTATTACCTGTACCGGATATGCTACAGCCGATTATTTGCAGTGGCCATCATATGCGTGGTTTTTTGTTTTTCTTTTGATGTTTTTGGGCGGAAGCACGGGATCGACAGCAGGTGGGATAAAGATTGTACGCCATGTTGTGTTTTTTAAGAATATTTCATTGGCATTTAAAAAGATTCGGGAGCCTAAAGCTGTCCTGTCACTGAAGCTAAATGGAAAAACGGTTTCCAATAAGACCAACAGTATGATCTTAAATTTTATAGTGCTTTACTTTATGCTATTCTTTTTGGGTTCGACCTTGTTAATATTTAATGGCATAGACCTTCAGACATCTTTTGGAGCTGTGGCTACTGCTATGGCTGGTATCGGACCAGGGATCGGGACTGTTGGCCCGGCGGATAATTTTGCGCATCTTCCCAACTTTGCTAAAGCGTTGCTCCCTGTCTTGATGATTTTGGGGCGCCTGGAAATTTATACTATCTTAGCATTGTTTACAAAAGACTTTTGGAACCATTAAGTGCTTGTATTTGTGTTTAATATTTTGATCTGTTTCGATGATGATGTTTGTCTTTCTCAAGAAAAAAGTTGCCGCTCACTATATTATTGCCCTGGCAATAATTGCTACAACGGCATATTTATGTACTCCCCTGGCCAATACACAAAACTATCATCTGGTCTCCTTTATCTTGCTGTTTGTTGTGTCTTTTTTGTCTACTTTTATGGGGATTGGCCCTATATTGCTGGCTTCTACCTTTAGTGCCATCGTGTGGAACTATTTTTTTATCCCTCCCCATTACACCTTTAAAATCGACAAAACAGAAGATGTATTAATTTTTGGGTTGTTTTTTATCATTGCTTTGGTCAACGGTGTATTGACTACTCAGGTTAGGAAACAGGAAGCACTGGCCCGCAGTCGTGAAAAACGTACAAACGCACTTTATGAATTAACAAAAATGCTCTCTCAGGCCAGTAGTATCAGTGAAATTGTGCAAATCTCCAAAGCAAAAATCAAGGAACACTTTTTTGTTGATGCTGTTTTTTTTCTTCAGCAACAACAAAGTTTATTGAACTCTTCAGCTCTGCTGCAGATGCCAGAAGAGCCAATTAGTAAGCAGGAGTATCAGGAAGCTCAGGAATTCTTTTCTTCTTTGGACAGGCAGGGTGATCGGGTTCGTATTGACACAAACTATTATTTTTTATTGTCAGGCAATCAAATCCACCCTGGAATGATTATGGTTAAAAATGGTGTCGAGCTTCCCCGGCATCAGGAGTCTTTGTGGGGGACTTTTCTGGTGCAAATATCAAATGCACTGGAAAGGGAATTCCTGGGGGAACTGGCTCAAAAAGCTCGCTTGTTGGATGAATCGGATCGCTTATACAAAACGCTTTTTAATTCCATTTCTCATGAACTACGAATTCCTGTAGCTACTATTATGGCAGCATCTGACTCTTTGATCCATGCGAATAATACCAGTGACTTGCAGTACGCCTTAAGCCAGGAAATCGTTACAGCCACCATCAGGTTAAACAGGGTGATAGATAATTTGTTGAATATCTCAAGAATTGAAAGTGGGCATATTTCGTTGTCTCTTGATTGGTATGATATTAATGATTTGATATACAAAGTTTCTACCGATCTCAAGGACGACCTTAAGGGTTTTTCGGTACGCGTAAACATCCCAAAATCTATGCCTCCGGTATTTATAGATTTTGGATTGATTGAGCAGGTGTTGTATAATCTTTTGTATAATGCTACACAATATGCAACAAAAGGAACAACCATAACAGTAGAAACAGGTATTGAAGATAAGGACTTAATCATCGTCATTAAAGACCAGGGACCAGGGTTCCCGCAAGAAGCACTGACACGGGCGTTTGATAAGTTTTACCGGGGCGATTACCAAAAAACCGGTGGGCTTGGATTGGGCTTGTCTATTGTGAAAGGATTTGTTGAAGCTCACAATGGATCAGTAATTGTGACAAACAATATAAAAGGTGGTGCCTGTTTTAGAATTTTATTGCCCGCTAAAAAAACCAAACTCTATGATTCCGAAAAAGACAATATTAATTGTGGATGACGAAGATCAGATTTGTCGTTTGTTAGATATAACCCTTTCTGCAGAAGGGTATCAGGTTATCAAATCACAAAACGGACAGGATGCCCTGCTGCAGTCGGCCAGCAGAAATCCCGACTTGCTTCTGCTCGACCTGGGCTTGCCTGATATGGATGGCCTTGAGGTGTTACAAGATCTTCGGGACTGGTATCAGAAACCTGTTATTATATTGTCTGTCAGAAACTCTGAACAGGATATTGTAGAGGCATTGGATCACGGAGCGAATGACTATCTGACAAAGCCTTTTCGTACTGGTGAATTAATGGCACGCATCAGGGCTTCTTTGCGATCGAATGACATAAGCAGTAATGAGTCTGTCCTGAAATTTAAGTCTTTAACTGTGGACCTTGCCAGACATACTGTGTTGAAAAATGGAGTGCCTGTAAAATTGACGTCTACAGAGTTTTCTTTAATTGCTTTGCTTGCTAAAAATCATGGACGGGTGATGACACATCAATATATACTGAACGAAATTTGGGGTCATAAATATTCCACCCAAACACAATACCTGAGAGTGTATATCGCTCAACTGAGAAAAAAGATTGAAGATGACCCGTCTGCCCCGGAATTTATTATGACAGAATCGGGTATAGGCTATCGTTTTTCGGAATATTATGAAATGGATGATCCCTCTGCTTTATGACTTTTGTGGATATATCCCGGCACATGATTATATGGTTTCGTTTGGCAGGTAGTTGTATGTCAATTGTGTTTTTTGTTTATTTAGCTTTCAGCAGGTGAATTTACCCGGATTTGTGAAGTTTTTTCATCTGTCTAAATTTAATGTTCAATGTTCAATGTTCAATGTTCAATGTTC
>JBNJHE010000116.1:0-7580 GCA_051748205.1 Bacteroidota bacterium
TATTTAACCAGGCGGCCCATTTTATGGCGACAGATCCTATAATCGGGATCATAGAGCCTGTTTTGGCTATTGGTTTAATTGCTCACTTTGTTTTTGCTTCAATCATTACATATCAAAACCAGACAAAACGCAACATTACTTATCCCGGGTTAAAGAGGTATAAACAAAGGGATTCGGCCACAGGAAGCAGCTGGACATCCAGGAACATGTATATTCTTGGCGCCGTTATTCTTGTGTTTCTTGTTATCCACCTGATCAATTTTTTCTGGAAAATGAAAGTAAGTGGAGACCCGCTTTTAGAAGAGGCTACCGGTTTAGGTGGAGATATTGAAAATGCGTATGCCTTAGTAACAACAAAATTCATAGAATGGAAATGGCTTGTTGCAATATATGTTGTTGGTGCCATTGCTTTAGGCCTACATCTTCACCATGGTGTATGGTCGGCTTTCCAAACCTTAGGGTGGAGTAACCGTAAATGGCGTACCATTTGGAATGTGATCGGCATAATTATTTCCGTGATTTTTGCCGGAGGCTTTGCGTTTATTCCGCTTTATGTAATGATTCAATCGATGGTGTAATCCTATAAAAATACAATGTATGACTGCTTTAAATTCAAAAATACCAGAAGGTCCACTATCAGAAAAGTGGAAAAATCATAAAAACTCGCTTAAATTAGTCAGCCCGGCCAACAAAAAGAAGATGGACATCATCATGGTAGGCACAGGTGTAGCCGGAGCTGCTGCAGCTGCCAGTCTCGGTCAGATGGGATATAATGTAAAAGTATTTTGCTATCAGGATTCACCAAGACGCGCACACTCTGTAGCTGCACAAGGAGGTATAAATGCAGCCAAAAATTACCGTAATGATAATGATTCCGATTACCGTTTGTTTTATGATATGATCAAAGGCGGGGACTTCCGCGCACGCGAAGCAAATGTTTACCGGGCAGCGGAGGTCAGCAACAACATCATCGATCAGTTGACCGCTCAGGGTGTTCCATTTGCCCGCGAATATGGAGGAACTCTGGCAACACGATCTTTTGGAGGCGTTCAGGTGTCACGTACTTTTTATGCCTCCGGACAAACAGGTCAGCAGGTTCTTTTAGGCTCCTATTCGGCTTTGAAACGTCAGATATCAAAAGGAACCGTTACCATGTATGAGCGCCGCCAAATGCTTGAACTTGTAGTAAAAGACGGGAAAGCACGCGGGATTGTATGTCGTAATCTTGTGACGGGTGAAATGGAACGTTATTCCGCTCACGCAGTGGTTCTGGCAACAGGCGGTTACGGAACAATCTATTTTCTTTCCACTCTTGCTGTTAACTCCAGTGGTGCTGCGGCTTATGCAGCCTACAAAAAAGGAGCATTTTTTGCAAATCCCAGCTTTATACAAATTCATCCCTCATGCATCCCACAGCTCAATGAATATCAGTCCAAGCTCACATTAATGTCCGAGTCATTAAGAAATGACGGACGGGTGTGGGTGCCAAAATCCAAAGATGATAACCGGAAACCCACGGACATTCCAGAAGAAGAAAGAGATTATTACCTTGAACGACGATATCCTGCCTTTGGGAATCTTGTTCCACGGGATATTGGTGCAAGGGCTGCAAAAGAGCGATGTGATGCCGGTTATGGCGTCGGGGAAACCGGATATGCGGTCTACCTTGATTTTAAAGATGCCATCAAGGAGCAAGGTAAAAAAACAATCCATTCCAAATATGGCAGCCTCTTTGACTTATATAAGAAAATTACGGGAGAAGACCCTTATAAACAACCTATGAAAATCTATCCTGCCGGTCATTATACTATGGGTGGCTTATGGGTTGATTACAATTTGATGACTACTATCCCCGGCTTATATGCCATTGGTGAGGCCAACTTTTCTGACCACGGAGCGAATCGCTTAGGAGCAAGCTCTCTGATGCAAGGTAGTGGCGACGGTTATTTTATTCTTCCCTATACAATTGGAGATTATCTGTCAGGAGAAATAAAAAATCCTAAACCTTCAACAGATGCTAAAGAGTTTGAAGAAGCAGAAAAAGAAGCTCTCGAACGCATCAACAGGCTCATGAACATTAATGGAAATACTACTGCCTTAGACTTTCATAAAAAGCTTGGCAAAATTATGTGGAATTACGGTGGTATGGAGCGTAATGAAGAAGGATTGAAAAAGGGACTTGAAATGGTTTCCGAATTGGAAGAACAGTTTTATAAAGACTTAAAACTTACCGGAACCACAGACAGTATGAATCAACCACTGGAGAGAGCCTTACGGGTAGCTGCTTCGTTTGAGATTTCCCGCTTGATGCTAAGAGATGCCTTGAACAGAAATGAATCCTGCGGAGCTCACTTCCGTACCGAACATCAAACAGAAGACGGAGAAGCTTTGCGTAATGATGACAAATATATGTATGTCTCGGCCTGGGAATATAAAGGAGACAACCAGGAACCGGAATTACACATAGAAGAATTAAAATATGAACATGTAAAAGTGCAACAAAGAAGTTATAAATAATTCCTTGTCGGAATGGCTAAATCATACGTAAGAAATTAATCAAATGAAACGAGTCCCGATGAAATGGGGGTAAGTTCCCCCTAATACGACGGGATAAACATAACAACGATTTAATAAAATTTAATCATATGGACCTTACTATAAAAGTCTGGCGTCAAAATAACCCTCATGATCAGGGGCGATTTGAAACTTATCAACTCAGTGCAGCATCACAGGACATGACATTCCTGGAAATGCTTGATGCTCTGAATGAACAACTTATCCACGAAGATAAAGACCCGATAGCTTTTGAACATGATTGTCGTGAAGGTATTTGCGGTAGCTGTGCAATGATGATCAATGGGAGACCTCATGGACCGGAACAAGAGGTTACTAGTTGTCAGCTGAACATGAAAGCGTTTAAAGAGAATGACGTTATTGTAGTAGAACCCTGGCGCGCTCAATCTTTTCCGGTAATCAAAGATTTGGTAGTTGATCGTAGTGCATTTGAAAAGATTATGGAAGCCGGAGGTTTTGTGGATGTAGATGTAAGTGCGGTTCCGGATGCCAACATCTATCCGGTGGGCAAAGATATTGCTGAAGAGTCATTTGATGCCGCAGAATGTATCGGCTGCGGAGCATGCGTTGCAGCATGCAAAAATTCATCGGCTATGTTATTTGTTGCAGCTAAAGTATCCCAATATGCCTTGTTACCGCAAGGGAAAAAAGAAGGCCTTACACGCGCATGGAATATGGTATCCAAGATGGATGAGTTAGGTTTTGGCTCATGCACAAACACCGGGTCATGTGAAGCAGAATGTCCAAAAGGTATAAGTCTGGCACATATAGCTCGTTTAAACCGAGAATTTCTAAAAGCAGGCTTCCACAATCTGGCCGCGGAAAAAAGATAACATTTTCAATATCTGGTATTCATACTACAGCAATCGATGTGGATACCAGTTTACAAAATCTCCCTGTAAATCATGGGATTTCATTCTAAAGCAGAAGTTTTTTAGAATTTACTTCTTATACGTTTTTTCCAAAAGCTTTTAATACTACTTAAATTTAGTGTATGTTGGCTTGTTCCTTCTTCTCCTAAAAGGAAAGCATAAGGTCTCATATAATCAATATGTGAAAAAACAATTCTCAGAATAGCCAAAAATGGAGTAATCAGTAACATCCCGGGAATTCCCCAAACCATACTTGCTGCAACCAGTCCGGTAATAATAAAGAATGGATTAATCTTTACGTTTCCGCCTACAATATTGGGGGTTAATATATTATTCTCCAGAAACTGAATAATAATAAAAAGAATAACAACCCTGAATGTCAAGGCAATATCACCCTCAACGAGTAATGCAAACGCAAACGGCACCAGTCCTCCCAGCAAAGTACCAAAATATGGTATAAAATTAAAGAAAGCGGCGGTCACTCCCAGTGGTATAGCATATTTTAATCCAATGATATAAATCCCCAGCGAGTTAATAATACACAAGACAAAAACAACAGTAATAACACCAACCATGTATCGAACCATGACAGTGGATATTTCGCGTAAGATACCAACCACTTCCTTTCTGTTTTGTCTGCCAAAAAGCTTCAATAAAAAATACATGAATTTAGTGCGGTAGTATAGAAACATAAAAATATACACCGGCATTAGCCCAATAGCAACAATTGTATTGGTTGTAGCACCAAATAATGCCTGCAGATATTGACTCCCGGATTCTATAAGATTGGATGCCTGCCTTTTTATAAACGCCTGAGTATTTTCCGGATTAAATCCAAAATATTCACTTGCATTACCCAGCATCTGCGAAAAATTCGCAATGCCTTCTTCCGCAAGGTTAGGCAAATCCCCGGTAAAAGGTGTTATCCGCTGATAAGCAATAAGAAAAAGGCTAGCCAAAACAGCCAACACGCCAATGATCGTAATAAGATTTGCCAAAATTCGGGGAACACCTTTTTTTTCTAACCAGTTAGCCACAGGATAAATTAAATAAGCCAGGAGAAATCCAAAGGCAATAGGATATAGAAAATTACGGATCGTAATGATAGCAAAAAGAAACAAAATAATGGCCAGCAAACGGAAAGTAATTTGCTTAGCCAAATTATACCTTTTTTCTGTGCGGTTTATACCTGGTAATGTACTCATCTTTGTTTTGACAGATTTTTAGCGAAAATAAGGAATTTTATATATAGCTTAAAGTTTTTTATAAGAATAAATTGATATTTCTAAGCTGAGATATGGCACTATGCTTACTGCTTCATATTATTATGTAAGGCTTTAATCATCTTTCAGTGTGCTTTTGGCAAACCTGGAAGTTTCACACTATTTTAAAAACCATATCAGCCAGCATCATTCATAAAATTTTCAATTTCGTCCACAGTAATTGGCACATCAGCCATTAGATCCAATGGTTTTTCCATTGTTACCAAAATATCGTTTTCAATCCGGATACCAATATTTTCCTGCGGAATATAAATACCAGGTTCACAACTCAAAACCATGCCGGCCTCTAATCGTTCGTATTTTGTTCCCACATCGTGTACATCCAATCCCATAAAATGGCTTGTGCCATGAGGATAATAAGTTTTGACCAAATCGTTAGCTTTCTCGTTATCCTGAATATCTTTCTTGTTGTATAAGCCCAAAGCAATATGTTCTTCCATCAGCAATTGTTCAACATTATGGTTAATTTGATCTATGCTGATCCCCGGTTTGATCATTTCTTTTGCCTGTTGAAATATGCGTAAAACTGCATTGTATACCTCCTTCTGACGAGCAGAAAATTTTCCATTCGAAGGGATCGTACGTGACATATCGCTTGCATAGTTGTTGTATTCACAACCTATATCAAATAAAACCAATTCACCATCATTTATTATTTCATTATTTGCAATATAGTGCAAAACCGTAGCATTTTTTCCGGATGCAATAATCGGGGCATAAGCATGTCCCTGGGCTCCGGATCGCAGAAACTCATGTGTTATTTCGGCTTCTACCTGTGATTCATTCAATCCGGGTTTTATAAATTTCATGACCCGCCTAAACGCATCCGCTGTAATATCGCATGCCTGACGCATCGTATCAATTTCAGCTTGCTGTTTTACAAGCCTCAGCTCCTTCATCAAAGGAGCGAGCCGATAATATTGATGAAAAGGATATTTTTCTTTTATTTGCTTGCCTTCACGTAGCTGTTTCGACTCTACATTTTCAGGTGCTCCCGGATGTTCATTCTGATTTAAATAAAACTTACTGCTTAGGGTGCTTACTTGTTTTAAGATAGATTGAAACGATTCAACCCACATGATGTTTTTTATTCCGGAAATCTTAGCAGCCTCCTCCTGCGTATATTTATGACCTTCCCAGGTTGCAATTTTTTTATTGGTTTTTCGGATAAAAAGAATTTCACGAAATTGCTCCAATGGACTATCCGGAAAAAACAATAACACAGTTTCTTCCTGGTCTATGCCGGTTAAATAAAGTAGATCCGAATTTTGCCGGAAAGGAAAATATTGATCTCCATTACGTGGCATTAAATCATTGGAAAATACTACAGCAATTGAATCATCCTCCATCAACATCCTTAAACGATCCCGGTTTGTCTTGTAAAACTGGCTATTAAAAAAATTATGGCTCATAAAAAATGTTTTTCAAACTTAGACAAAGGTACGCATTGAGAGCAAACCAGCATAGAATCTGTATACAAAATGTCGAAATTTCAAATCAGTATTATAAAAACCCGGTCTTTTGATTATCCGACAGTAAAAATAAATATTTATCTAAAACATTAAGAAAAATTTATTTCTTTTGTATAAAAATAATTAATTCATATTTTTATGAAAAATACTATCCGTTTAATGCTTATAGGGATTATACTTTTTGCCATTGGATCATGTGAAGACGATACTTTAGACCCAACGCCGGAAGTTCAACGTGTGATGATTGACAAGATTGAAATTCCACACATTCCCTTTCAAAATAGTGATGGCGATGACTGGGATTCAGCTTTTGATCCCAAACCCGATGTCTATTTCAAAATCACAAAAGACACTGCTTTAAACCTGCCTGACTCCATGGTTTTACTTGATAAACGAAGTGCCAATTATAGTGAAGTAAGCCAGGGCGATTTACCCTTATCCTGGTCTCTTGTAAATCCTTTTGAAATCACTGACTGGAATATGCCCCTTTATGTGCAGGTTTTTGACCGTGATGCTGTTACTGAAGATGACTTCATGGGTTTTGTGGGTAGTTTTCGTATTGATGACATTATTGATGAACAGCCCGAATCTTCTATAATGACTTCAGGAGACCTGCAGGTTGAGATTTTCTGGATTTATGAAGAATAACTGCTTTCACTATTAGTCAACAAGTTTTCTTATTAAGATTTTTCTTCTGTTTGTTATCTTGCCTCTTTTGGATGTTCATATTCAGCATGAAAATTTTCCGGTTGAATATTAAAATAAGCAACTATATGAATTATCCAGGCAGCAAGAATAACCAAACCACCGATAAGGATGACTGAGGTTATAGCTCCTATGAAATAAAGCAAACCGGCAGTTCTAAAATAATCCACTCTCGTCTTTTTGGCTAACATTTTTAATGACTGGAACCAGAAATAATATCCCAAAATCGTGGAGACAAAAATTAGTATTAAAGCTCCGATTAATACTCCACTTCCAAAAATTAAGGTAAATACATCATTAAAATTATTTTGAAATCCCTCCGGGCCTGTGGCATCAAAAATTACGGGGAGGATACTTACTACCATCAAAACCGAACCTAAAGCAGTTCCAATTATAGTTATAAGAGCGCCAATTAAGGCCTGATTAAAAATAGCAGGGAATTTATAGTATTTGGCAAATGTATTATGAGAGATCAATATCAAAATAGTTGACGCCAAATATGCCGGAATACCTAATAATGGAATAAAAGCTGCTAAAGGCAATAATATTCCTATTTGTCCCAGTTCTATCGCTTGTTTTTTCATAAGTCTAAATTGATTTTAATGGTACTATGTTTACCCCGTCATATTTGCGGGGGAACCCCATGCTATAGCTTAACTTTAGTCATCTTCTTG
>JBNJHE010000117.1:0-7548 GCA_051748205.1 Bacteroidota bacterium
AGACACTACCGTGAAGTCTATAATTTGTTTCATTATTGCGCGCTTTTAATCCTGACAAAAATAAGAAAAAGTAATTAGTGTTTGTCCATAATGTCCGATTTCTGCGTTGCTACGAAAATTTGAAATCCTCTGATCCGCCGGACGCCAAATGGCGGATGGCGGATACAGAGGATTAATTTTTTTACGACATTAAACGCAATTTATGAACCCTTCAATAAATCGGGGTGCTATCCTCATAAAGTCCTTTGGTTTAGCAAGAAAGTTTCAAAAAAAATATATACGCCTTTTGATTGACACCAGGGGCTCCGGGCTGTATTTAATGACCTCACAAAGATTTATATTAAATTAATTTCTAATAAGTTAATTTTTTTTTATATCTTTATTAAACTTTTGGGCAATTCACCGTGTCTTAAAAACAGAACAAATTGTTAATGATATGCTAAAAAGGTTTACTCTTTTTACTATAATTTTTCTTATCGCTCTATCTCCGGCTTATACGGCTGATTATTACTGGGTCGGTGGCAGTGGCGACTGGACGGATATCAATCATTGGGCGAAATCCTCCGGTGGCAGCACAAATTACTTGCAAGCACCTACCGCATCCGATAACGTAATTTTTGATGCAAATTCATTTTCTTCTCCGGGTCAGGTCGTCAATCTGAATACCCATACAATTTCCTGCAATGATCTTATTGTTGACAATGCAGACTCCGTTATCTTTCAGGGCGTTTGCCATACATTTAACATTCATGGTTCTTTAGATTTTCAGAAAGAAATGAAATGGCCTTCAGACATTACCTTGAATTTTAACTCCAAAAACCAGGGAAACATTATCGACCCGGCCAACCATGAATTCTCAACTGTTAATTTCAAAGGCACCGGCGGAGAGTGGTTTTTAGAAGGCTTTTTTGAGGCTAATACAATCAATCTCAATACCGGTACCTTAAACTTAAATGACAATAATGTGACGATAAATACACTACAGTCGATCACATCAAATACGCGCAGTCTTGAGTTAAGCAGTTCGGAAATTTCCATAAAGAGCCGGGTTAATATCATGGGGCCGAACATATCGGTATCTCCCGGAACTTCTGAAATCGTTTTATTATCAGGAGATCAAAATATCTTTCAGTTTAAAGTTCATAATACACCGGACCTTTCTTTCTATGATATCACTGTAAAATCCAAAGGCGGAGGCATTTCAACGGCTTCCAACTTAATCAGTTTTCATAACATCGAATATTTTGATCATGGAAGGCTATCAGGCAACCATAATATTCACGACCTTATTTTGCATAATGGAACTAACCTGACTGTTGCGGAAGGTTATACAAAAACATTCTCAGGAGACATTAAACCAAACGGAAGTTGTGTAAAAAACACCGGTATTCTGTCTTCCGGCACCACAACCTTTTCAAAAAACTCGGGAACTATTGACATAGAATATGTAAAGCTTAAAAACATTCATGCTACGGGAGGTGCTACCTTTAATGCTGAAAACTCCAAAGACCTGGGTAACAATCCGGGCTGGAACTTTACCAGCCCAAATCCGCGGACATTATACTGGGTAAATTCATCAGGAGTCTGGCACGACACCACCAACTGGTCTTTAAGCAGTGGCGGGCCCGCCGGTGAATGCCCGCCGACAAAATACGACAATGTAATTATTGACCAAAATTCGGGAAACGGGGGAACTATCTCGTATGGAGCTCCGGATACGCTTGCCAAATGTCATGATTTTACCTGGAATATCAATTCGACCTCCCCTATGACAATGGTAGGCGATAATACGCTGGAAATACATGGCTCGCTTGACTTTGATAATCAGGTAAACTTACAATCCGAGCAGGTTATTTTTTGTTCATCCGACATGGGTGAAACCATTAAGACGGGAAATATATCCTTTTCGGGAGATGTTGTTTTTGACGGGGATGGAGGATGGACCCTGCAGGATAGTCTGAAAAGAGAAAATAACGCTATCACCGCCGCGAAAATATCTTTTAAAAAAGGAAACCTTAATACTAACGGGCAGTATATCACCACTCCCAGGTTTTGGTCACAAACGACAGATAAAAGAGTTTTAACACTGGCTAACTCCACTATCGACGTCTGGCAAGACTCATCCTGGGTTGTAAAACAAGATTCACTTACAGTGAACCCGGGGACATCCTTAATAAATCTGCGGAATCCGGAAAGCATTATGAGAAACATGCTACTGGGCGGAGTAATTTATCATAATGTAAACTTCCGGAATACGGAAGGAGAACTGAAAATTGTCAATGATGACAACACAGCATTCAATAAAGTAACCTTCAATAGCAATGCTTTGCTGAAGGGGGCCGGAGTATTCGACAGCCTGATGTTAGCACAGGACCGTGTCTATGAATTTCAGGGTGGCTATCCACAAACCATAAATAATCATCTTGGGGCCCAGGGAGGCTGTGAAGGCTGGATTACTATGACATCTGATGTTATTGATGATACGGCAACTATTTTATCTTCCTCCGGCACCATCTCTGTTGAAAATGTATTGATGATGAGAGTAGCTGCCGGCGGAGGAGCTAATTTCATGGCAAATAATTCAGCTGATAAAGGAGGAAATCCCGGCTGGACATTCACTGCTCCTGCAGGTCAGGATCATTATTGGGTAGGCGGAGAAGGAAACTGGAGTGACACCTCCCACTGGTCATATAATAGCGGCGGAGCGGGTGGCGCTTGCCTGCCGACTCCTTTTGATAATGTTTACTTCGATGCAAATTCCTTTAATTCAAACGGAGATACTGTTTTCATAGATTGTTTTAATGCATTCAGCAAAGACATGGACTGGAGTAATGCTACTCTTAATCCTTCGCTGGCAGGAAAAGAAAACAAAAGACTCAGAATTTTCGGCAGCCTCACATTAAAAGATAGCTCAACTATGAGCTTAGATTATAAAGGCGAAACATTCTTTTCATCAAAAAATCAAGGCAATACAATTTACAGCGCTAAGAATATCTTTAAGAATGATGTGATCTTTGAAGGTGTTTACGGCGGATGGACCCTCTCTGACACTCTTTTTACTGATGTGGATGCTGATGTTTTGTTTTTAGTAGGCCACCTTAACCTGAATGGGAAAGGATTGATTACCGGTAAATTCCTTTCCGAACATTCGCGTACCAAAACACTGGACCTTTCGTCTTCTTATATGGAAATCAAAGCGGGTGGTAAAGACAAAAAAGCATACAGCATGAAGTGCGACAGCTTAACGCTTTATCACACCAATTCGCTGATAGAAATGTCCGGAAATCAGGGATTCTTCTTTAATTCAGGCACAGGAAATACGCATTATGATAAAATTATGTTTTCAAGCACAGATTCCATTACCAAAGGAAATAAAGGAAAAATTCAAACCTTTAATCCTGATGTAAGATACAATAAAGTTACCTTTTTAAATAACGGTTTCCTTTTCGGACCGAATAAATTCGACACATTGGTGTTTTCCCCGTCAAGAACATATAATCTTGAACATGATGAAACCCAAACAATAATCAATGAATGGGAGCTCAATACAGATTGTAACAATTACATTAAAATACGTTCTGAAGAAAAAGGGTTTCAGGCTAATATACTGAAGATAAACGGAGATGTAAACGGAAGTTATTTACAACTTAGAGATTTAAATGCTATCGTAAATGTAAACTATAATGCGAGTCAATCTTATGACCTGGGAAATAACAATGGATGGAACATTTCTCCTACATCGTCCTTACAGCTTTATTGGGTAAATGGCGAGGGAGACTGGTTTGACCCTCAGCACTGGTCATACAGTAGCGGAGGCCCGGGAGGAGCTTGTATTCCAACTAAAAAAGATAATGTCTATTTTGATGATCATTCATTCCCTAATGACAGCAGTAAAACAGTTACAGATACCAACAGCGTTTCATACCCCCTGTTGCCGACAACCCCGGAATCTCATGACATGGACTGGACAGGAGCAAATTACAAACCGCTCTTCGATGTAGGCACAATAAATATACATGGCTCCTTAACGTTAATTGATAGTATGGAAAGCAACCTGCAAACGGTTAATTTTAACTCCGACACCTCAGGAGAGACTATTACGACCGCAGGTGACACGTTTAACAATGTATACTTCAGAAACGGAGGCGAGTGGACATTGCTGGACTCGTTTAAAATCAAAAATAAAATTACCTTTCTCGAAGGAAACCTGAATACCAATGGAAAAACTGTTTTATGCAAAAATTTTATGTCAAACATCGACAATAACAGAACATTATCATTGGATAATTCCACGATTTTTATCAACAGAAAATGGGAAATTAATGGAGATAACTTCACGCTGAATGCCGGGCAATCATCGATATCTTTAATCGATACAACAACAAATAAACCATTGGAGATGTATCTGGAAAACGGAGGCCAGCAACAATACCATAATGTTTCTTTCAAACAACCCAACGGGGGTTCTTATTTAAAACAAATACAGGCAGAAGGGGTTTTTAACACACTTTCTTTTGAAAGCGATGCTACAATAACCGGGAAATCCAAATCCGACACTTTGGTCTTCAGACCCGGATACACATACAGCCTTGATCATACTGAAACACAACGTGTTTATGATCATTGGCAGGTACGTGGCAATAATTGTTTCTACATCAATCTGGAATCAACATCAACAAATCAACAGGCTCAGGTAAAGAAAAACGGCACGGATGTGCTGGGAGATTACATCAATATGCAGGATATAAAAGCGCTTGGAAACGCCACCTTTTATGCCGGTGATTTCAGTGATGACGTCAGCAATAATGACAACTGGATATTTCAAAACGGGCCGAATTACGTTTATGGCTTACCGGACACGACTTATCTTCAACTGGGCGGTACAGTAACTTTGCATACAACTAATTTTAACGGCACTTCAAGCACAGAGTATCAGTGGTCAACAGGAAGCACAGCAGATTCTATCATTGTGGACTCCACCGCTTGGTATTACATTACGGTTACTTACGCAGGCGATTGTGTTGTGGAAGACTCCACTTTCCTGGCTTGTGACCTCAGCCTGGACTTCACGGCCACTCCTCCTACCTGTCACGGCGGCAGCGATGGATATGCCGAGGTTTTGGTCCCGGATAGTTCCGCTAGCTATAATTATTCCTGGGAAACCGGCGACACAACAAATTACATTGACAACCAAACCTCAGGAAATTATTCAATCGAAGTCATCGCTAACGGCCTTTGTAGAGCTTATGACAGTGTTAACATACCGGAAACTCCGCCCATAGATATTCCCTTAAATGACACAGCTTTCTGTGAAGGAGATACGCTCAAATTAGATGCAGGCTCCGCGTTCAAAGAATACCTCTGGGGCGATAGTTTATCACAGCAATACCGGATGGTTTCCAGTCCGGATACTTTTTTTATCTCTGTAAAAGATTATAAAGACTGCTGGAGTGACTTTGATACTATTGTTGTCACGGAAGACCAGAAGCCGGAAGTTTCCCTGGGTAAGGATACTTCACTTTGTCTTCATGAGACCAAAAAATTACAGGCTCTCAAAGGGTGTGATAAATATCTGTGGAGCACAGGAAATACTACTTACAGCATTCATGCCGATGAAGTTGGTGAATACTGGGTAAAAGTATGGAGAGGCGCTTGCACGGCCTCGGATACGATTTCGTTTTATCATTGTGAACCGGATTTTGAAATCCCCAATGTCTTTACGCCTAACGGAGATGGATATAATGACCGTTTTGCGCCTGAGACCCAAAACATAACAGATTTTGAAATGGTTATCTTTAACCGGTGGGGCAAAAAGGTCTTTAAAACGCAAGATATGCAAAGTGGATGGGACGGAAAAATTAATGGCAGCCAGGCAGCAGAAGGTACATACTTTTATGTGATTTATTACAGGTTGTACGGAGGCCCGCAGCATGGAAGGAAAAAATCAGTGACCGGAGAAGTTACATTGTTGCGGTAAACTTTTAAAATCTTACATAGAAAACCATATTTATTACTGGTAAAGTAAAGTTTATCGTATTAAATCAGCAGTACTGTGTTAATTTTTACAGATAACCAAATAAGGGTAGCACCGTTCAAATATCCCCGGCACACCGCTGACATTTCTCCCCTTCAATTTTACAGGGGTATAAATCATTTCAATGCGCGACCGGAGTTCTTTTTATTTCCCTCTGATTCTTGATATTTCGTTTTTATTTATCTTTCAAATTTCGGATATTCATTAAAGTAGCTTTTCACTTCTTTTGCAACTATCGGTGTGAGTAAAAGAAGAGCGATCAGGTTGGGGATTGTCATAAATGTGATGACCATATCAACAAAATTCCAAACTATACCTATTTTTCCGAGGGCCCCAAGAAAAACAAAGACACCAAATATAACCCGATAGAGGGTAACATGTTTCCAGCCGAAGACATAAGCTGTAGCCTGTGATCCATAATAAGACCAACTGATCATCGTAGAGAAAGCAAACATTAATAATGATCCGGAAATAATATGTTTAGCCAGATAGCCTAAATTTAGGGGTCTTAATCCGTCAGCAAAACCCGTGACAGTCATAGCTACTCCTTCTTCACCTGACATCCAGGCGCCGGTAACAATAATGACCAGGGCTGTGATCGTACAGACAAGAATGGTATCAATAAAAGGGCCCAGCGAAGCTACGAGCCCTTCGCGGACCGGGTAAGTGGTTTTGGCTGCCGAGTGCGCTATCGCTGCCGATCCCTGACCGGCTTCGTTGGAGAACAACCCGCGAGAGACACCATAGCGAAGCGTAATAATAAATGCGGACCCTAAAAATCCTCCTTTAGCTGCTGTACCGGTGAATGCATCAGTAACAATCATGGCGAATGCTTCAGGGATAGCATAATAAAACGTCCCCAGAACAATAAATGCACTGAGAAAATAAATAATAGCCATAAATGGGACCAGCTTCGAAGTAACATTCGCAATCCTCTTTATTCCTCCGATAATTACCAGAAGTACCAATGATGCAATAATAGCTCCGGAAATCCAAGTCTGTAAATTATAACTTTCCTTCAAGATGTCAGACATTGAATTAGACTGTGCCATATTACCTGTTCCTAATGAGCATAAAATCGTAGCTACACCAAATATCATAGCCAAAACCTTAGCAAACTTGCCCAGTTTTTCTTTCAAGCCGAATTCCATGTAATACATCGGACCTCCGGCTATCGTTCCGTCTTCATGCACGCCACGGAACTTTTGCGATAATGTACACTCTACAAATTTTGTCATCATGCCGAAAAAACCGGTAACCCACATCCAGAAAATCGCGCCGGGACCTCCATAGTAAATGGCCAACGCCACACCAACAACATTACCAGTGCCTACCGTGGCAGATAAGGCTGTCGTCAAAGCCCGGAAATGGTTGATGTCTCCTTTGTCTTCCTTTCTGTCATATTTACCCGTGATTACACCCCAGGCATGACGAAAGTAACGCACATGCAAAAATTTAAACCGGAAGGCAAAGAAAACACCGGTGGGTACCAAAATCAATAATAACAAATAACC